>JAISWS010000190.1 GCA_031270725.1 Syntrophomonadaceae bacterium
CGCGATAAAAACAGGAGTGCCAGGCATTTCCATAACGGATCATGACACTATAGACGGGCTGGAAGCGGCGGTAAAATATCAAAAAGAGCAAAAATCAGAGATAATTTTGGTTCCGGGTATTGAAATTAATACTGACTGGGAAAAATCGGAGCTGCATATCTTAGGATATTATGTGGATTATGAGAACGCGCTGCTTAAAGAGCGGTTAAAAGACATTAAAGACGCCCGTTATGAGCGGGCGGCGAAAATAGTAAAAAAACTCCGGAAGCTGGGCTTTGCTATCGATTTGGAAGAAGTTAAGGACAAAGCGCGGGGAGAGCTGATTGGCAGGCCCCATATAGCTCAGGTGTTATTGGAAAAAAAACAGGTACGCACTATAAAAGAAGCTTTTATCAGATATATTGGCCTTAATACTCCCGCCTACGTGCCGCGGTATAAATTTTCACCTGTTGAAGCCGTCGACCTGATAAAACATTCCGGCGGTACCGCGGTGCTGGCTCATCCGGGGCTGGTCCGGGAACAGGAAAAAATCAGGCTGATGATTAACAGCGGCATAGAAGGGCTGGAAGTGTACTATCCTGAACACAGTGAGGCGCAGGTCAGTCATTATTCTAATTTGTGTAAAAAATATGGCTTAATTATTACCGGCGGCTCTGATTTTCATGGTTACGGCGATGAGAGCAGAAAAGCTGAAATAGGTACGGTGGGGCTTAACGCGGAACTTTACGAAGAATTTGAATATAGATGCTGTCGAAATAAATAAAATAATATATTGTAGAAGGAAATCTGTCTTTTAATGTAGAAATTACAAGCAACAAAATGTTGAAAGGCAGAAATTTATGCGAAAACTTTTTTGTGTCGTTATAGCGTTGGTGATGTTGTTGTGCGCGCGGTTGCCCGCGTCGGCCGCGGATAATGTTTATGTTGTGAAGTCAGGGGACAGCCTGTGGAGCATAGCTAACCGCACAGGGACTACTGTTGATAATCTGATAAAATGGAATAACCTGCCTTCGGATTTCTTAAATATCGGCGATCAGTTAATTGTCAGCCCTCCTTCCGCTCAAGTTCAGGCGCCCACTCCGGCCGCCCAGGATGTTTCGGTTAATCAGAGCGGCGCGTCCGCAACCTACATAGTTAAAGCTAACGATAATTTATGGAGTATATCCGTGGCTTACGGTATCAGCGTGGACGAGCTGAAAGCCGCGAATAACAAGGATTCGGATTTTCTGCGGATCGGCGAAGTTCTCATTATTCCTGAGCGCGGAACCAGAGCTTCCGCTCCTTTGCCGTCCCGTTCGGGAGGAAGCAGAGAGATTATTCCGCTTGCGGATAATAATGATAATGATAAGGCTGACGCTATATTGAAAACGGCGGCTTCGTTATTGGGGACTCCGTACAGATACGGCGGACAAGCCCCCGGAGGATTTGACTGTTCAGGCTTCGTCTTTTATGTTTTTTCCCAGCATGGGTATAATTTGCCGAGGACAGCGGCTACTCAGGCCAGCAGCGGTTATCATGTGGATAAAAGCGGATTATTGCCCGGTGACATTGTCTATTTCAGATGCGGCGGCGGAGGCGTGGACCACAGCGGAATCTACGTCGGCAATAATCAGTTTATACATTCCAGTTCTCCAAGCAGCGGCGGAGTGATATATTCTTCTTTAACGGAAGGATATTACGCCAGATATTATGCCGGAGCCCGGCGGGTAATCTGACGCCTTGCTCAAGGTAATAAGCAAACTGGATGTAGATGGAGTTTGACAATGGACGATGATAACGAAATATTGGAATCTTCAGGAATTCCTCCTACCATAATAGGAAGTTCAGAATGGATACAGCTGGAAAAAATGGAAAAAACCATAGGAGAAGATGCTTTGCTGGAGCAAATCCTGAGTGCCAAGCTGTGGTCGAATGTGGAAATAATATGGGTCTTGAAAAAGATGATCTTTTATTATGGCAGGAAAGACGCTTTATTGAAAAAAACACCGCTGGACAGGTTATTTATGAATATGAGTGATGTACTGAGATGCTTTTTTCTGATTTTTGACGCGCTGGATCCTGAGCTGGACGATAATATGCGCAGTTATGTCAGCGGCAAGCTGGCCGACGCGACTTTTGGCGTCAGTGAAAGAACCAGGCGCTATCTGGAAAAAATAGAATGACAGCGTTTAAGTCCATTTGAGTATTAAAAATATAGAAGAGAGAAACTTGCCGTTTCTAAAATCCTCTTCTCTTGCAAGATGCTATGACAGGCATTTAGAGAACAGTCCAGTAATATGTGTAAATCGGGTAATATGAAAAATGCGTGTTGCGGCGATGTGCGGGAAGGCAGGAAAAGAAACGGATTTACAGATTATGAAAAGAGAGTTGAAATAAAACTATGTATGAAAATATTCTGGTGGCAATCGCGCTGGTCCTAATGAACGGTCTGAGTTACATTATTATATACTTTAAAAATTTATCCAAAATGGATTTCTGGTTGTTTTTCGCGGTAATAGAAGTTATTAATATACTTGCTCTTTTTTACTTAATCAGGCCTTTATAAAAATACATTATTATAAAGGGTTTATTGTCATACCCTTTTAAGGGGTAATACTACAGAAATGAGAAAAAACAGAAAACAGAAACAGAAATGAAGAGAAAGAATCTCGAAATGAGGAGAATTTTAAAATAAAGTTATGCCTATATCCAATGAAGCTGATACTGCTGTAATAACTGTAGTAATAATACTTTTTCCAATAATGAATGCTGCGTTTAGTTATGCGTTTTTTTATTTAAGCTCAAGAGCAAATTTAGAAAAAAGAGAAAAAAGTTTAAAAAAATATGATAAAATGGATTTTTTACAAAGTTTTTGGCTGCTTTTTGCATATATAATGTTTTTCAATATATTGTCTTTTAGCATGTTAATCATTACCGATATAAACGTGTTATTTATTGCCTATTTTGGGTTTATTATGATAATTACTACCTTGTATCTCATGCTATTTCTCTTGAAGCTCCGTGGTAAATTATTTTGGGTTTGTTTTATATCTATGTTGCTTACGAATGTATTTACACTTGGTATGATATTAATCATAAAGTATGCGTAAAATCCCCATTGCTGATTTATCCGGCTGGTAAAGCGTTCCTAACGGCGCTTTGCGCGCCTGTCTGCTACTGTAGGGCAAAATTGCAAATTTAATTGCCCCTCACCACATTTCGAGCTCAAACTAGTTATGCTTGATGTTTACTTGATGTTTAATTGACAATATGGAAAATGCTGTGTTATCCTCGGCTTTGACATAACAAATATTGGAATTTATCAAAAAACCGCGGAGAGCGCGTTTTTTTGTCAAGTGATATTATCCAATAGATATAGGGTATATCATTGGGGGACACAGAAATTTTCATCGAATGTTGCAAAAATAAGGGGCAAGGTTATCTTAAAAGCCCTGGAAGTGTTCAGGGGCGAAAGCAGTGTGTCGCTCCCTGCTCGGCACAGATGGCGCGCAAAGCGGAATCGGTGATACCGGAACTATGGGCGCCAGAAAGAAGGGGGCGCCACGTCAATGCCGTAGAGAATCTCATCAGTTGCTTTCCCAAATCAGAGAGTCGCCCATCACTGTCTGAGCCAGGCCGGTGAGATAGTTGACGTTAAAGACCTGGCTGGTGCGCTCCACTCCGTGTATCCGGGCCAAATCATCATTGTAATCCTTGAGCAGATAGGTGGTGTAGTGCTTGTTGGCATAATGGGTCACTAGGAGGTTAACTCCGGCGTCAGCCTGCATCAGGGCGTGGGTTTCGGGGTCGAAGGTCAGTTCAACCTCCAGCAGACCGCCCAACAGGGTATCATAGCGCTGCTGGTTGGATACAAAGTTGCCAAGGGAATACATGCACAGGGTTTGGCGGCCCTCCGGGCTTTCCAGCCACTCCAGCGGCTGAAGTACGTGAGGGTGATGGCCGATGATAAGGTCGGTTCCCAGGTCGCACAGCAGCTGGGCCTGCTTTTTCTGGATGCTGGTGGGCGTATAGGTGTATTCTACTCCCCAGTGCATCGAAACAATCAGATAATCACACAGCGGGCGAATGGCGGCCACATCGGCAGCCAACCGGGCCTCATTGGCCTCAGTCCCGCCATCCAGCACCGACACCATCCAGGGCTTGTCCCGAGGCAAGGACAGGCCGTTAAGGCCATAGGTGTACGACAGGAAGCCAAAGGTCACTCCCTGTTTTTCCAGCAAAACAATCTGCTGGGCAGCCTCTTGGCTG
>JAISWS010000014.1 GCA_031270725.1 Syntrophomonadaceae bacterium
CCCCCAATGACCGGGACTCGATAGACGAGATCACCTTAGAGAAAGAGCAGGGTATATCCTATCGGGTAGAGGGGAGCCGGATAGTCTTTACCGCCGGGGAAACGACCGCCACCTTTGAACTCCTGGAAACCTCCCAAATCCTGACCAACCGGACAGAGGAGGCCGAGATCATAGTAACCCTTGCTCAAAACGGCGGCTTACAGATAAAAAGCCGCCTCTAAATACCCCCTTGCCCAAGCCGAATATTGGTGATACATTGAAAAAGAGGTACTATGAAACCGCCATATACAGGTATAGGACAATGTGATAAAAATGCAGCCCCTATCACTATTGACGGGAATGACCATATTGTGCAAGCGGAAGACATTTTCTTTATAAAAAGTGAAAAATCGAAACGCTGCCGGTATTTCCGGGGGAATGGGGAACTTGCTCAAGGATATATCAAACAATTATTTTTCCACAACGTATTATTTCTAGAACAAGTGAATTGCCGCTATTGTTCTCCTGTATCAATATGGTATCAGACCCCGTTTCCTTTTATAAAGATTATTTATTCTGAATCAGGTAAGGCATTGTATCAGGATGTGCTTCCAAATGAATATTCCGTGGGCAGAGGCGTATATATTTGCAAAAACAGAGGCATCGAGGCTAATCTCGCATTTTCAGCCAATATGCCCATTCAGGGAATCAGAATATTTGTTTTTGACAAATTTTATAATCATTACTTGAAGCAGAGATTCCCTGATGATAATTTGAACCTGGATACCCTGCCCCAATTCGACAATACGAATTATGCCGATCCTGACTTGCAGATTGTGTTTAATCAGATCAAACAAGGCATGAAACTTGGAATTGAATCAGAGTTATACTACGAAAGCAAGGTTGCGGAGATATTATTTTTGATCTCAAAAAATTATGTTTTTTCTGCAAAGCGAAATAAAATCCATATATTGAAACAGCATGATTTTTTGGCGGTAAATGAGGCTAAAAGAATAATTGATGCGAGTATTGCAAATTCTCCAAAGATTTCAGATATAAGCTCTTTTGTCCATGTAAGCCCCGCAAAATTGCAGATTGATTTTCAAACTGCGTTTGGTTGTACTATTCATGGGTATGTGCAATAGGCTCGTATGAAAGAAGCGTTGCAAAAAATTGAGACCGCCGATGTACCGCTTTATATGATTGCAAAAAGTGTCGGTTGTAAGAGCCCCGGACGCTTTTCTGAAATATTCAGAGATACCTTTGGCGTTACGCCGTCAGAATATAGAAATTCCAGAAACAAGATCCTGAAACACGATTGAAAAATGGGCAAGTAAAGTTTCCGGGTCTATGGTTATCCTGTTATATAATTCTCACGAGGGTTTCAAAAAGCAGGGATAACTGTTTAAATCCAGCGGAAACCGGATCGTACACAACCTGCGCTGCCGCAAGAAATATAAAATAGGTAATGGTATTGATCGCTTCTTGCGCCAGAAGATACGCGCCGGTAATGGCGACAAACGCAAGTCCGAATCGGAGAACGGATTCGGCGGTAAAAAACAAACACCTGATTCCGGTTTTCTTCATTTGATAAGACCCGCCTTTCTGAAATGTTTGTTCAGTATTTTGAGGCCGATAAGCGCACCAATAAACGCCGTAACAATACTGATTACAACTGCTATACCGAAAGTGTACCAATTCAAATATTTTATGTAGGCGCCTATCGTTTCCTGGCTTAAATTAAAACGCTCTGCCGCTTTTGACATATATTCCTGCGTCGCGCCGTACATGGGCAGCATAAAACTTACAAACGAAATTACATTAGTGGTCACAAACGCCATTATTAAATCGGAGATTTTACCGTAATGGTTTCTGCTGGCAATACATTCTGAAACAACTGCCGCAATGACCGATCCAACAATACCGAAAACGTTGCCGCTTGTAAGCGTCAGAAGCGCCGTGGACATTCCCGCTATAAAAAACACCCCGCGCTTTCTTATTTTGACCGCCATCAACATATAGATTGTGCCGGTAAACAACGAGGCAATCGAGGTGCATACGAGCACCCCGATTGCGGTCAATCCCGCGATAGTGGCTACAATAATATAGGTAACAAGGTAGATTGCGACAAAAACACCAATGTTAATTAAGTCCTTCGCAGTAAGCCTGTTTTCCTTTCTTGTATTCGTGTTCATTTTTATGTCTCCTTTAAATAACTTTACGCTGGTAATATAACAAACCGCAAATAAAGACAAACAGAATAACCGGCGTGATAAAATCCTGTATGCCGAATTTAAGCGGGTAAAGTATTGTTTTCGGCTTTCCGCTGTCAAGGCCGCGTATCATGGCCGAAGCCGCGAGTTCATCGGAAATTTTATAACTGCGTATCAAAATAGGCACGAGCATATACTCAATCGTTTGTACGGGGCGGCGCAAGAAACTCCATACGGACACCGAAATATTGCGTATATGGAGGCTGTCTTTCAGGCAGTTAAAATCCTCGCGAATAGAAGGTATGAACCTTACGGCGACAGCGAAAGGAATAACGACTTGAGAAGGCATCCTCATAGTCTCTAACGCGCAAATAATTTCCGTTACCGGGGTCGTTTCTATCAGGAATGTTCCAAGCATAAAAATAGCAGTGAATTTCAGTATGACAAAATTCAACACTGCGACAGCCAGCATTATTGAAGCATTGCCAATGTTCGGCGTTATATGCTCAAGAATCACGAAAACGGCGTAAAAAAGCAAGATGTGGATCGTTTTTATGTATACCCCCGAAAGAAACATCAGCATGGCAATACTTGCGGTAAAAATACTTGATGTAACTGGAGTATTCACCAGAAACACGACCGGGCTCATAAACACTACGATAAAGCACTTCATCCTCGGATCGAGGCGCACAAGAGTTTTTTGTTTTTTAGTCATCGATAAAATCCTCCTCCGTGCCGAACAATA
>JAISWS010000019.1 GCA_031270725.1 Syntrophomonadaceae bacterium
CTTTCCTGCTGTAAAGTACCGCGATACCCGTCAAAACCGTCCGCGTCCCACAATAAATCCAAACCCCGCTGAAAATAAGCCCGCATGTTATGAAGATATTCTTCCGTCTGCTTCCGCCAGGCCAGCCATGAAGGGCCGGCCAGAAATTCTTCATAGGACAGGGAAAATTCAGCGCATTTGCTGTCCAGCCACTCCCACGGCCGGGGCTGGCTCAAAATGAAATCATAAACGCGCAGCAGCAGTTCGTCCAAAGCCGCGTCATCTTTAGCCGCGCCGAACATTTCCGCCAATCCCGCCAGCAAAGCGTCAGGTTCCGCAAAGGCTTCCTCCAGCAGCTCCCCTATCAGGTTCCGTTTGATAAGCAAAGCGTCATTAGAGTCCATAATTCTGAAATTAGGATCCACATCAACCAGATGGAAATAAGTGCGTATAATGTCCAGACAAAAAGAATGCATCGTCCCGATGGAACACCTTTTCAGCATCCGCGTCTGTTTCCGGAAATAGCGGCCCTCCTCGCTTCCCGGCTCCTGACGGCCAAGTTCCTCCATTATGGCTCCGTGAATGCGTTCCCGCATTTCACCGGCCGCCGCGTTCGTGAATGTAACAATCAGGAGCTGGTCCAGATTCACTTTTTTAGTCTTCATTATATGTATTATCCTTTGTACCAGCACCGCGGTTTTTCCGGAACCCGCCGCGGCCGATAACAGCAGGTCCTGATCCAGGCTCCTGATAGCTTGTTTCTGTTCTTCAGTCCAGTTCGTCATTCGCGGCGTCTCCTTTGGCGGCTGATAAATCCGCAATAATCATCTGTTTGCTGCGCAGGCTGAGTACGCGATAGCTGTTCTCCGGCAAAGCGGGATCAAAGCGGCAAATGGAAGCATACGCGCAGTACTGGCAGGCGTTCCGGCTTTTCATCCTCACCGGAGCTATTGTTATTACCCCCTGTTCAATGCGTTCCCCTGTCTTTCGCAGAACATTCTCCACATGTTTTATTAACTGGCGCCAGCCGTTTTCGTCCAGAACGGAAGAAGCTTTAGAAATGGAAGCGTCTTTATTCAAACTGACCGGTATAATGGAAGAATTAGCGGTAATCGCGCGATCCAGGCCGCGAACAGCCGTTTCGTCGTCCAGAACCAGACCCTTTAAACACAAGCGTTTTTGCCGTTCTTCCTCGATGATGTCCTCCCGCAAAGCGGCGGACTCGATAAACGGGTCGTCAATATGAAAATAAAATACTCCGGCCGGCCGCGGATTATCGTACCCGAAAACACCGGCTCCCAGCAAAACCGCCCGCAAATAAATAATCAGCTGTAAATCCAGGCCGTTATAAACTTCACTTAAATTAAATTTCCTGGCGCCGGTCTTATAATCCAGTACGGTAACATAAAAGTTACCGCCGTTTTCCCAGCCGTCAATCCGGTCAATGCGCCCTTCGATTATAAGGCTCCGGCCGCCGGACATTTCAATTCGCAGCGGCGGCAGCAGACCGTCCCGTCCGAACTGGGCTTCCAGCGCCAAAGGCTTGAATTCCCCCTGTGTCATTTGCCGCCAAAGAGTTTTTATAGCTCTTATACCCACGCGTTTCAATCTTTGTCCCCAGTAATTATAACGCCCGCTGCTGAAAAAAATGCGCTCGCCATATTCCTGTAAAAGCTCTTCCAAAACCTGCTCGGCCAGCATATGTACCTGTTCCTGTGTCCAAGATTCCTCCTCCTGAGCCAGCGCGGCTTTCCTGAAAAAATTAAAAAGGCCGCGATGAAAAAAGTCTCCTATATCCGGCGCGGTTAAGCTGTACTCTTTTCTGGGCTCAGGGTTCAGCGTATACTGAACGAAATAAGCAAAAGGGCATCCGGTGAATTTTTCCAGTCTGGAGGCGCTGAGTACCAGCGGCTCTGAACTATGTTCCGGCCCGGAAGGCAGCCGCAGCAAATCCTGCTGATTATAATAATTGAGCCCTTTATCAGCCAGGGACAGGAAATTTTTCCATTCATCCCGCCGTCTGTACCAGTTATTAATTTCATCCCATAAGGTGTCAGGATTTTCATTATCTTTGTTTTCGCGCAGTTTTTTTAACAAATGATTGAAAGCCCCGCCGGGAGAAGTCCAGGGAATAGCCGTTTCAGTATTAAACTCATTTTCTATCACCATAGAAGGGAATATCTGCCGCAGGCGATGGAACAGAAGCGAAGGCCGCAGCGCCCGCCCTTCGTTATCGGAGCCGGCACAGCTGATATGCAGGAACTCATCGGCCATGGCAAAAGCCATATAAATCAGCAGGTCTTCTTCCGCGTCTTTATATTCCTCTTCGCTCAGCAGAGAAAGCCCTTTTTCACGCAGCAGCTCTACTTCTTTCAAACTCAGCAAGCCTTCATCGGCGCCGCCTTTCGGAATAATCCCGTCGTTCACTCCTACTATGAAAACCGCTTTACTGTTAACCTTGGTCGTGCGCCCTATATCTCCGATAACCACCTGGTCTAAAGTGAAAGGGATAACGCCCAGGCGGTATGATTTCAGCCCCGCTTCCAATATTTTCCGGTACTTAGGGAGGCGCAGACCCTCATCAGAGATAAATTCGCACATTTGTGTAAAAATATCCATAAGGATGTTCCAGACCTGCGAGCTTTCCGCCAGTAACTCAAACCGCCCCGCCGCGAAAAAACCGCTGAGATCCTGTTCTGTTTTTCTTTGAAGGTCCAAATCCTGTAAATATTGGTAGAGGGCCCTGGAAATCTCCGTACTGCCGCGAACCGCCGCCAGCCGCCGTTCCAAAACCAGCAAGGGCTCCATTAAACGTACCCGCAAAGCTTCCATTTCCAGGCGGTAATCCTCCTCGCCCCTGACAAATTCATTTTTCCAGCTTTTTCCTTTTATGCCGTACCTGAGCGCGTAATTTTCGAGTTTTTCCCCCTCATTACGGCTTAAAGGAGAGAGTCCGGTTTTAATCAGTCCCAGCATATCTTCCCGGTTAAAGCCTTTGTTTAATATATCCATGGTGGAGAGCAGCAGCATAATCAGCGGATGGCTCATAATACTGCGTTTATTATCGAAGAAAAACGGAATTTCATAAAGGCGGAAAATCTGCTCAAACATCATCTGATAATTTTCCCAGTCATTGCTGAGAACGGTTATATCCTGCCAGCGCCATTTTTTTTCATAAACTAGCGCATGGATTTCCAGAGCTGCTTTTTCAACTTCTTTGTAAATATTTCCGGCTTCCCGGCATTTTATACTGGTCACGCCGCCGGGCCAGGCCCGCGCCGGATAAGCGTACAGTTCGCGCCGCAGGTGTTCTATATCGGGAGGCGCCGTTTCCCCGGGAAGCAAATCGGCGTCCGTTATTTTTTCCCTAAGATGATGCTCCCGCGCAAAATTACGCAGGCGAAGGAATACTTTTTCCGCCAGAGCAAACAATGCCTGGTCGCGGGCGTTTTCATCCTGACGCCAGTGCAGGGAAACGCTCAGGCTTTGAGCATAAAGCCCGAGCTGTTCTATAACGCGCACCAATTGCGGGGAAAAAACCCCTACAAAATGAACCCAGAATTTTGTCCGGGCCAAATCCGCCCATGCCGGCAGTTTTTCAATTAATACGTCAAAAACGTCTTCATTCGTTAAATATTTGTCATAGCAAAAATCATGGAGATTTTTATATATTACCGATATATCCGCCAATTTTTGCCGCAAATGCGCCGAAGGCCCCACCGCCTCCATCAACGAATCCAGGTCATGCGCAGACACCCCTAATTGTCTGAATTCTCGGATCAGCTTTTCCAGATTTTCTATAAATCCCTCCTGACGGGAAACATTTTTATAGATATTAAGCTGCCCTGAAGCATCATCGACGATTTTTTTTAAAATCATCGTCTGGCCCTGCTCGCTTAATAAAGTTCTGGTTATCCCGCCTACCTGGTTCATTACCCTGTGGGCCAGCCGGGTAGGGCTTAAAACTTCAATATTAATAATGCCCTCGCGTTCCAGCTTTTTAATCAAAATCTGTTCGGCCTGCAGAGTAAATTGTTCAGGAACCAGCAAGACCATGGCCTGTAAGGGGTCACGTCGCAATTCGGCCTCCATTTGTCCGATAATATACTGTGTTTTAGACTGGAAAGAGCTTCCCAGAATATATTCAAAAAACATGCTCTGCCCTCTTATACTAAATCCGCGGTTAAATCCGTTTCATGGTATGCCCCGCCCGCAACCCGCAAGGTTATGCCCCACAGGGCGTCCGGGAATAGTATTATTTATTTAGGGAACCTTTGATTTTAATAATAACACAATTACGAAAGAAATGTGTAAAGCGGCAGCCCGCCGTTTACAGAAAAGCGGGGCCGGAAAACAGCGGAGGCAGGAAGCGGCGCCGCCGCGTAAAAACAATATGGCAGGTATGACAAAGCTATTTTATCTATTTTATTAATAAAATGCGTACTCCAGCGGCTAATAAAACCACTCCTAAAAAATCCGGCCAGTGTAAAGGATATTTTTTCATGCCAAAAGCCCCTGAATGGTCAATAAACAACGCCGCAAGCACCTGAGCCACGATTATAACCGTAGTGGCGTTTCCTACTCCGATCCGCCCGATAGCTTTCATTACGGCCATAATTATCACCACATTTAAAAGGCCTCCCGTAAACGCGTACCACGGCGCCGATATAATTTTATCAAACTGAGCGGGGCCTATTTTCAGAAAGAACAGCATTACGGCAGTAACAGCCAATCCAACCGCGTGAACGATAAAAACTGACTGCCATATACCCGCGGCTTTAGTCAGCACGGTATTGAAAGTGCCCTGAAAAGCCATAGCCACGCCGGCAACGGCCGCCGCGCCAAAATATAACCATTTAAGCATAAAAACCTCTTTTAATTTTTTGACTTTAGGAAGCCTCTATACCGGTGAGCATTAAGATTTTCCATAATAGCCCCCGCCGTACATTTCCGGTACGCCGCCAGTTATTAGAGGCTCCCCTTTATTCTGCCATAGATGAAAGATTTTTATACTTTGAGAGCTTTATTTAAAAATTCCGGCCCGCCCCGTAAGGCGCTCCAGCCCTTTTTTCGTCATTTCCCGGCAATTCCCCGATATTGCCGCTGTCCGCCAAAACCCCGGATACTTGCGGTCGTATCCTCAGAAGCCACGGTCACGCTATGGTGCGTAAAGTTATTTTCTATAGCTTAAAAACATTATAAATGTCCGTATCAGTAAACCAATCCGTTTCCGGATTTCTCCGGACAATGTACGCTTGAAAGACCCGTTTCGCGCCGCTGATTTCCTCTGATTCCGGTAATCCCTTTCAAACCATCCGGGAAGCAAACACTATTAGCAGCCATCCTGATATTATTCCGTAAACCGCGCATCGTTTATCATGGAAAAAACTTTGAGGAAGTAGCTGCCCTATGACGATATATATCATTATTCCTGAAGCGAAACCCATTAAAGGCCCCATTAAATCAGGCAGATATGTTATGGCCTGCTGCCCTATAAAAGTTCCTAAAGGCGTAATCAGGGAAAGTAAAGTTACCTGGGCTAAAATTTTAACTTTACTCACCCCCGCCATTATTAAAGGAGCGGCAATGGCCATTCCTTCAGGAGCGTTATGTACGCCCAGGCCGAAAGCTATCAGCCATCCCGCTTGTTCATGGTAACTGCCCGCAAGGGCAATAACCGCTCCTTCCGGCAAATCATGCCAGGCGATCCCCAGCATTATCAGGTATCCTAATCTTCTCATATCCGCTTTCGCCGCGGCGCCGCTTCCCCACAATTTAAGCTGAAGATACATGCCAAGCATTCCGGCGGCGTTTCCTGATATGGCCATAGTAAATCCGGAAACGGCAACCGCCGCCGGCAGCATATCCAACACCACAATAGCCGTCATAACTCCGGCGGCTAAACCTAAAAACAGCGCCAGGCTCTGAGAATCCCATTTCTTTTTCAGCATGAGCAAACCCGCGCCTAAAACCGTACAAAGCCCGGCGCCCAAGCCCAGCAGCACAAAATGGCTCATATCGCTAACCTCTTCTGTCACTCTTATACTGAAATAACTATGCCCGTACAGCGTATTTATGACGTACTTATACACCAGCTTATTTTTAAGTAACCTATAATATATTCCAATATATAAATACAACAGGTAACATCCGCATACACAAAGGCTGTCCGCGGTTAAAAATATTCAGGCCAATGGAAAAAACCCCGCGCGGGCACCGCCTCCTGTGATGAAAAATGAAAAAACCAAGCATAATTTATCGCTGAGCATCATATTCTTTAAGGGGGTGTAGTTTAAGGGGGTGTAGAAAGCAATGAAAAAATTTCTGCTTACAGAGCTAAGAGCTTTGACTAAGGCTGTCCTATTATCACTGGTATTATGTTTGTTTGCCGGCACAGTTGTTAACCTAAGCAGTCTGCCGGAAACATTACTGGCCCCTTTGGGGAAAATAATATTTATCCTAACGCTTGTAACCGGCTCTTTTTATTCATCTAAATCTTACGGAAATAAAGGACTGATACGCGGCATTAACATGGGCTTATTGTTTTTTATCGCTCTCTTACTGGTAAATACGGCCCTGCAAAATGTTTCCGGGAATTTAACGTCGCTGCTGTGGCCATTATGCCAATGTTTAGTGTTCGGCGGTATCGGAGGCGTTTTAGGAATCACTTTCAGAAAATAAAATTCCGGCCGCGCCTGAATGAAAAAACAGATTATTAAGTAAATATTCCCAGCGGCGGCCCTATACCCGCCAGCAGGCTGACCGCCGGGATTTTTTCGCGTCGGCCGCTAAAACCAGCTTTACATCTCCCAAAACAACCGGTGACGCCACCCCACCCATACGCGTTTCCCCGGGACGCGCATCCCCACGTTCCGGGACGCGCTTTTTCCGGTTAATTATCAGAGAACCCTTATATTCTCAAAATAGTTACGCGTTTAATCTTTATTTGTTTCCGCGGAGGGTTTGCCCCATGCTTTTAATAACAGTTTTCTGAGGACAACAGGTACTTTAAGATAATAAACCCGCATTTGATCGCCTCCTTAATTACGGCAGCAATATATTATTATACTTTTCTATTATTATTGTACGAAAGACAATCAAAAAAGTTACCCTCTTTTTTCAAACATTCAAAAATTTTTCTTTTATCTCCCGGTTTAAAATATCTATCAAATTTTCCGACTTTATTTTTATATGCCGCTGAATAGGGATACTTTTCTTGAAATACGCCCCATACCAAGATTTATCAAATCTGCCGTCCAGCACAATCAATATCCCTTTATCTTCTTCGCTTCTGATCAGGCGTCCGGCGCCTTGCTTGAAATGAAGCGCGGCGTCCGGCAGGGTAAAGGCGCGGAAACCGTCGATGCCGCGCTGGCGGCAGTAACGGTCATTCGCGTTGGCATACGGGTCGCCGGGAGAACGGAAAGGCAATTTTACAATAATCAGGCAAGTCAGTATTTCCCCGCGCAGGTCAATCCCTTCCCAAAAAGTTTCCAGCCCAAATAAAACAGTGTTGGAGGAATTGGAAAATTGCTCAATTAAAGCCGCGAAGGCACCGTCTTCATTCTGCACCAATATCCGCAAATCTTTTTCTGACACCAGGGCTTTTATTTGCCGCGCCGTCTGCAGCATATGGACGCGGGAAGTGAATAATACTAAAGTTCTCCCTCCCATAACGGTTATAATATTCATAAGCACCGTCTCGAGTTGTTTTTGAAATTCAGGCTGATTAGCGCCGTAACTGTCGTATAAAGTTATCAATGAAGCGTTTTCGTCATAAGGAAAGGGGGATTTTTCCATAACCGTACGCAGGCGGCTCTCTTTCTCAAACCTTTCCAGGCCCAGCTTGCGGACCATAAAACCAAATTCGTCAGCTACCGTTAAAGTAGCCGACACCATAATCAAAGAATCCAAATTGGTATAAAGCCGCTCAGATAAAGTTCCGCCTATATTAATGGGGGAAGAACAATAGGCTGTTACTTTCCCGTACTCATATTCCAGCCATTGAATATAGTTTTCGTTATAATTGTCTTCGGCGATGTTTTTAAAAGCGCAGTCGGAAATTTCCCTTAAAACGCTTGCTATAAGCGCCAAATCCCCTTCTTCATAATCACCTTCTATTTTTCGGCATAATTTTTCCGTCTTTTCTATAATTAAATTAATCATATCCTGCCATTGCTGATGCGTCACGGTCAATTCCCCGCATTCTTCCGACGCCTGGGCCGGAGATAAAATCTTCACGCCGTTCAAAGCGCCGCGAAAATCCACCAAAGACCCTAACTCAGCGAATAATTTTTCGTTATACTCCCGAAAAGCTCCGCTGAGATTGTTTATATCGGCTATTTCTGTTTTCAAGCTGGGATAATAACCCTCAATGGCCTTTAACAATCCTGCGGAAGCGGCGTTTTCACCGCACAGGTTTTTCAGGGTTTCTTCCGTATCGTAACGTGAAAATCTACAGCATAATTTGTCAAAAGCCTCTTTTTCCAGATTATGCGCTTCATCAACTATCAGGTAGTGATATTCGGGCAACAGGGCATAATCTACGGCAATATCCGACATCAGCAGGGCGTGGTTAACCACTATCACCGAAGCGTCATACATTTTTTTAAGCATCTTCACGTAAAAGCATTGTTCCCGGAAGCGGCAGTTATCTTTTAAACAATTTTTTCTGTGAGCCCCCACAACCCCCCATTCTTTCATAAGCTGCCCCGGCAGGTGCAATTCCTGGCGGTCTCCGGTGCCGGTCGTTTCCGCCCAATTCAAAATAGCTTCTATCATTTTAATCTGCTCTTTATTCAGATTTTTGCGCCCGTTTTTTATCAGATTATATTTATGCATGCATAAATAATTCTCCCGTCCTGTCACCTGCGCCCACTTAAAATTCCATCCCAGCATCTTCTGCAGTTCCGGAATGTCCACGGCGGTGATTTGTTTTTGCAGGGCTTTGGTTTTCGTGGAAATCACCACTTTTTCCTCGCTGTATAAAGCCCAGAAGACGGCCGGCACCAAATAAGCGTAAGTTTTGCCGATGCCGGTCCCGGCTTCCGCTAATAAATATTCCTGATTATATAAAGCGCCGCAAATATTCTCAGCCAATTTAATTTGCTCGGAGCGGCGTTTATAACTATCTTTTTTCCCCGCGATAGGACCGTCTTCAGAAAAAAGCCCTATTATTTTTTCTATGTCAAAATCATTTTCCATAAATTTTAAAAAATCCGTCCCCTTCGCTTCATTGTCCATTCAACACTTTAACCCGTTTAAAATCGCGGCGCGTTATTAATGTACACGGATAACCGTTCATATTGATACATTTATTATATAACATTA
>JAISWS010000026.1 GCA_031270725.1 Syntrophomonadaceae bacterium
TGTGTGTACAAAATAATTGTATCATGAACGCAAAGAAAATGCAAGGGTTTTCCTTGCCATATCAGGGTTTTTTTTATTTTTTCTCTGTCATTTTACTTGGCTAACTGGCAAACTCGGGATGCTATCCATTTTTTCGCTCTACCGAACCAAGTAATCCCTTTAAAAGTTCCCGTTATATAGTTTGAGCCGTATTTTAATTCTTTTTCTATGCCATGTGTTCCCAATTTCATTCCGGACACCTATTTTTGCCTTACCTCTTTCCGGGCTTGTTTTTCAACTGAATATTAAGCGCTTTTTTGTCGAAAAAATGTTTGACGTACCATTTTATATATGTTATAACGATACGCATAGGGTGTTGAAAATATTCATAAATTGGCTGAACTTCCATTTGATACTATTAAGACGTTTCAGAAAAATTTGATAAATTTGATATATGGCCTGAGTAATTATTTATTAATGTTAATATAGGGAAATTTAATCCGTTATTATCTTTTTAGTAAATTTGGTTTGTAATATTTGGAATAAAAAATACGAAATGATATAATTTTTGATTGCGCCTGAAATGTTGAAAAATGCCGGAGGGGGAAATAATGTAGTGTTCAATAAAATTAGTACCAGACTGATAATCAATTCAATTGTTCCAATTCTCATAATTTTTCTGATCAGTATAATTACATATGTAAGTACCTCAGAAATGACAAATTCACTGGTCGATAAGCTTCACAATAAAACCTACGCTTCCGCGACCTTGCTCTTGAACGCGGACAGGGATTTTTACCAGGCGCTGGTGGCGGAAAGCAACATGCAAAACCCGGCTGTTACCGCCGAAGAACTGCAAAAAGAAAAAGAAGCTTATATCGAAAATGCGCAGCAGGCTATAGAGAGAGTTCACCAGAGCCGGGACATACTCATTGCCGATCAGGAACTCTACAACAATTACAAGCATCAGGGAACAGGCTCTACCATCTCGGAGCTTATGGATCAGTTTGAACAGGAATACGTGTTGTGGGACAGCTTGTTTGACGCGGAAGCAAACGTCATGAAAAACAAGGCTGAATACCTGGAAGCATTCGAGGCTGCCAGGGAAAATATAAACCTTATTGAGGAGATAATGGACCTTTACGCCGCGGACGCTATGAAAATCAGCGAGGAACAAAGCTGGAAAACCAACCGTCTGATGTTAATCATAGGAATCGCGGGGGTGGTGATAATCGTCCTGCTGCAGCTGACCATCCTTACAGGAGTCATAAAACCTGTAAAGACACTGAAAAAGAAACTTGATATGCTTGCCGAAAGAGGCGGAGACCTTACACAGCATATAGACATAAAATCCAAGAATGAGATAGGCCTTATGGCGCAAAGCGTAAACATTTTTATTCAAAAGACAAGATCGATATTAATTAATGTCAATAGTGAAGCTGGTACCATTGCCGAAGCCGTAAATCAGGTATACACCAATGTCCATAGTCTTAACGCGGATATTGAGGGAGTATCGGTCACAACCGAAGAACTGGCTGCCGGTATGGAAGAAACTGCGGCAGCGTCCGAAGAAATGTCGGCTACATCCCAGGAAATGGGAAACGCGGTTAATTCCATCGCTGAAAAGTCACAGGAAGGCGCCGGAAAAGCGTCGATTATCAGCGAAAAAGCCCGGGAAATCACGGTCAAGTCCAAAGAAAATCAAAATGAAGCCGAAAAAATGATCAGGGAAACCAGTGAAGATTTGAGGAAATCAATCGAAAAAGCCAAAGCGGTGGAGGAAATCAATGTTCTGGCCGCTTCAATCACACAAATAACCGATCAGACCAATCTGTTGGCGCTTAATGCCGCCATTGAAGCGGCCAGAGCAGGCGAGGCCGGCAGAGGCTTCAGTGTAGTAGCGGAAGAGATACGTAAGCTGGCCGAACAGTCCAAAGAAGCCATCAGCAAAATCCGGGATACTACAGATGTCATCACGGCATCGGTAGGCGACCTGACGGAAAGCTCCTACGCCATACTGAACTTTATGGAGACAAGAATACTGAGCGATTCCCAGGCTCTGGTGCAAATCAGCATGGATTACAGCCAGGACGCGGCTTTTTATAATGACTTTTCGTCTGATTTAAGCGCCGTATCTGAAGAGCTTTCAGCTTCAATACAGGAAGTGCTCAACGCGATTGACAGCGTCGCTTCGGCTTCCTCCGAAGGCGCTCACGGAACTACGGATATTGCCGCCCGTAATTCCGAAGTAGCCGGTAAATCAAGAGCGATAATGGAACTGAGCGGAAAAGCCAATGAAAGTGTGGAAAAACTGAAAGCGGAGATTTCTAATTTCAAAATATAACGCGGGATAAATCCGGCGTAAGTTAGCGGTTAATCCATTCCGTCATCATATATTATGAAACGGACAGAGAGGTATTGAAGAAATGGGAAAACACGCAAACCCGGCTTTGCGATATAGTCGTTGCCGCCCGGATCCGGCGGCAAATACCGACTTCCATATCGTTAACGCCCAGAAAGACAATGGGAAAGTTTGACGAAGCGCGGACGGTTTTACAGAAATCCGAAGCGCTCCCCGTTCCCATCAGGCGCATTGATGCCGGGGATATTCAAATCAGGTTTCAGGAAATGAAAAATCTCTGTTGCCGAGATTGTAAGCCGCAGACTCGCAGGCTTAATTAAAACTCGTACCATCTCGCCTGAACACCGGAATGATACCACGATTAGCAGCCTTATCCTCTTCCGCGAGCAAAATATTAATTAGCCGCGCTTTTTCCCCTTTTTCGTCCTGCCGTCCACAGGTTTTTCCGCGTCGTTTGGGATAAGCCAGAGATTGCCTTTTTTGAGTGCGCCCGGTATGCGCTCCGATTCGCAATAATACATTACCATGCGGGGTTTAATGCCCCATTTTTCTCCGGTTTCTTTAACCGTCAGATAGTCTAAAGCCATATATAAATCCTCCTTTTTATTCATTTTATTATACTTCTGTTTATCGAAAATTACCAGAAGAGTAATGGAAATAAAATTTCCGGGCAAAAAATCGGCTTTGGAAGGGTTTTTGAGACGTTTAAGCTATGAAAACGTTTGGACGACGAGGGGATTGATGGACATTTACCTGAAAATCCGCGGCAAGTAAAACTATCCGATATTGGCTTCGCTTATCGTTGCGGAGGCGTCCATCACTGGGGATAAAGATTTTGGCGGCATTGATTTGGAGCCCGGAGAGTATGGCAATTGTACGGTTTGAGGACGAGCATGCCCGTCCAGGCGTTTATGGTGTCTATCCGCCGTCCGTTTTGTAAGCCATGCCAAATTTACACCAACGGCTGCGTACCTATGCCGTAAGGCTGATGCTCTCCCTGTTTATCACGCCGGACGGGTTTATAAAACTTTTAGCAAAGGCATTTTGCATAGCGTTTTTTGATTTTTCCGCCGTCAAAGGCGCCGTGCCGGATTGGCGCCTTTATTTCCCAAAACGCAATTTGAGAAGTTAAGGCGCGATATGTGGAAAAATCCGTATTTACGCAGCTCTCGCAAGCAAAATTATATAGGCTTAACTTATACGTGCGTACTTTTCCGGCTTTATCATGGTGAAAAACAAATGCCAACTGATAAGAAACGCAAACTATATAGTCCGCATCCCTTCAAAATCGGTTATAAGCTTACCGGCCTTAGCTCTGCCCTTTTTACAGCCGGGAGCGGAAAGCCGGCAATTGTGCCGGCAGCCGCCGCAATTATTATTTTGCAGAAGCGCCAATACTTTTGGGGAAAGATTTTCTCTGGTTTCCTTATATTTATTATGTCTTTTTGAAAAAGGCGATATTCTTTCGCTTCGCCTTCCCCACAGTTTTTGCATGAAATCCATAAAACCACCTCCTGTTTTTAATACGGAGATAGTTTAGCGATGTTTTTTAAACTCCAATTAAACGCTGCTTAAACTGAATTTAATAAATAAAGCATATGCGTTTTTTAAGTATTAAACAAATTTCCCAATATGTTGAATCCGGCAACGAAAGTTCCGATACTGCTGCCGATGTTAGCCATTATCACCACTAAAATTATTTTTAAAAAACGGTTTCTAAAAAAGCCTTTTACGCTAAAAATATCAACGGGTATATTCTGGACGTCTTCCACCGTAGGTTTTTTAATCGAAGCTTCTACCAAACCGGCAAACCACCCGCACGCCAGCATGGGATTGAGGGAAGTGAAAGGCGCCAGCACCAAAGCGGTCAAAATACTCAAAGGGTGCGCCAAGGTTACGGCTGTGAAAATTCCGGCTAAAGCGCATTTCCATATGAACCAGGTCGTAACTTGCTGTAAACCAATATTCACGTTAACAGCAAAGGCGTATATTATGAGCGCGACAATCAAAACCGGCATGGTCCAGCCTATGTATTTCGCGTAAACTTTTCTCTGCGGCGTCTGCGACAGCCGCTCCATATCCTGTTCTTTAAAAATTTCCTCTTTAACGCCGGCGACGTGAGCCCCTCCCAATACCGCCACAATTTTAGTCCCCGGGGCATTTTTTATGCTATAAGCCAGATATTGATCCCTTTCTGTAATCAAATATTCCCCTATTTTGGGGAAATCTTCATGAATACTGGACATTGCTGCTTCTAAAACGTCCGTTTGCAGCATTTCCTGTAAATCCAATTCAGTTAATTCATTTTCTTCGTCATCTTCAAAAGAAAACAGTAAATTGAACAACATCTTCATTTTTTCCCAAAATCCCAATCCCCGCCAAACGCGCAGAAAAGTTGTCTGGATTTTGCGGTCGGCCATTACCAGCTCCGCCCCTGTTTCATCAGCGCTTTTTATGGCCTGCGTCATCTCCTGCCCCACAGTAGTATCCAGCTGCCTGGCAATGCGTTTTTGATAAGCGCTCAGCACCAGGCTGGCAAGTAAAAATCCTACCCGTTTACTTTTTATGACCTTTACAATGTCTGTATTTTCCCAAGCCTCAGGATTCATCATGCTTTGATAACGTTCGTCGTCCAATTCGACACAAACGCTGTCCGGGCGCTCATCTTCAATCACTTGTTTTACTAATTCGGCACTCCGTTTTGATACATGGGCAGTAGCGACTAAAATGATATTTTTGCCATTATATTCCACTCTGGTAATATTTTCTTCCACCAATTGTCTCCTTAAATAATGTATAATGCAGAATCATAGGCCGTATTTTCCACTATTTTATATTTCAATACGGATAGACATACCCTTTTACTTCTTCGGCCGGCGTAATGCTCGTCACCAAAATCTGGGGGTCTTCATACCGCTGCCCTTCGTATTCATATTGCCCTATGAAAAGAGTGCCTTCAATATTAACCCACGATTCCGTTTTGAGTCCGGAAGATTGGTCATATTTACACAGCAGTCCGGTAGGCGATAAATCCGCTACACAGCAGGACATCATCAGGCGGGCGATTACAAATTCATCATCCATGAGTATTTCAGGGTCTTTGAAAACAAATCCGGTCATAGCAATGGCATATCCTTCGTATTTTTTCATATTCGTGTATATCTCTGAACTCCATATGCCGAAATCATTGTTGGATACGGTGATTTTTTTGCGCGTCGCGTTAAAACCGGGCAGATAAGTGTCATACTCACCTTCCGGCATAGCGCTTTGGTCATCGAAAACAACACTTCCTTCCGAGCCCGCGTCTTCTGGCGGTAAGCCGCTTTCCGCTATGCTTTTGTTTTGGGGATTGCCGGAGCCGTTGTCAAAACCGGAACCGCCGAAGATAGTTTGCTGGCTGGAAGCGCCAAAATAATTTTGACCGGAAAAGTTGGCGCTGCTAACCGGAGCATGGGGAATCGACAATAACAGAATAGGAACTATCAATACGAAGCAATGCGCGAAACGCACTTTATACTGCGGACGAAACAGCCTGCCCAATCCCGCTAAAGCCCATATCCCCATCAGGATTGCCGTAAAATAAAGATACGGCTCCATTCGCGGCGTCACATAAAATAGGTATTTTCCGCTGCTCACCAGGTAAAATATCAACGCCGCAAAAACAGAATAACATAAAAATTCCCAAAAAACCTGCGGATTAAACGCTCTCGCCTGCGCCTTCATAATCTATATCCCCCTAAAGCAAAAAATAAAAATACTGTGAAAAAACATACGATAAACGCCGTAAACAGCAGTCTGGCAATAAATCGCTTTGAAAATCCCGCAGAAAGCATCATCACATTTTTTATATCCATCATAGGTCCGAAAACTAAAAAACCCATAACCGCACCCATTGGGAATTGCCTGACAAAACTGCGTGCGACGACGGCATCGGACGACGAACACAGAGAAAGTACAAAACCCATAACCATCATAATGACGGTGGAAAACGCTAAATTTACGCTGTTCTGGGCGGCGGCGGTAAAAATTCCGGTCCCTAAAACCTGAAAAACAGAAGCTATGAAAGTCCCAATAACCAGATATTTCCCGACACTGAAAAATTCCGCCTGCGAATGGCGTATGAACAAACCCGCTTTTCCTTTTAAAGTAGTTACCGCCTCAACGTCCTCATAACAGCCGCAACTGCACATCAGCCGGTCGAGGGCGCCTCCTGATAATATGTGGCCTTTCGGGGGCCGGGCCGCAAAGACAAGCCCTATGATAACGGCGGCCGCGATTCCCAAACATACACGGCTTGCGACTATCGCCCAATTGCCGCTAAAGGCGTAATAAGTCGATAAAATTACTACCGGGTTTATGACCGGCGTAGCCGTCATAAAAGTAACCGCTACAGGAAGCGGGATCCCCTTTTTTACCAAACTCCTGAAAATCGGAATGGAAGCGCAGTCGCATACCGGGAGACAAAAACCGCCTACAATTGCTACAGGTATCCCCTTGGCGATGGATTTAGGGAAGCGGCGTTCAATAGCGCTCTGGGGTATAAAGACCTGAATAGCGGACGAAATTAATACGCCGATCAATAAAAACGGCACCGCTTGCAGGATAAGCCCTAAAAAGATATTGACCAGCATGTTAACAGGAGCCTGTAATATCGCGGTAAATAATGTCCTGAAAAACAAACTAAAAACAACGATAAAAACGACCGCTAAAAACAAAAAGTTGATCCGGCGCTCTTTCCTGCCAAACAATTGTTTATATAAGTCTTTATACTCTTTTATTTCGCATATGTCAACGCCCGGATTTATTCCGTTCAGCAACCGGCGAATCCGTTTATAGGCGTCCGCGGAACGCACACCACGCAGAACCGCCAAGTCACTGCTGGCGATTTGTTCAGGTAAGGCGCCGCCCGTTCTGCCAAGCAGATTTTCTATGTTCGCCGCATCCACAATATGTATCACCTTTTTTATTTTACACAACCCGCGTAAAAGAGGATGCAAAATTAAGGACTGCAGTTGGGAAAAAGGGACGACCCCGTTCCACTCAATCCAAATTTCGTCAAACTCACGGCTATGTATACAACTGTGAATTT
Source organism: Syntrophomonadaceae bacterium (assembly GCA_031270725.1). Classification (GTDB taxonomy): domain Bacteria; phylum Bacillota; class Syntrophomonadia; order Syntrophomonadales; family Syntrophomonadaceae; genus JAISDD01. The sequence goes on from JAISWS010000026.1 coordinate 7,431, forward strand.
GCTCCGCTATCTGCTCTGACTGCTGCTCCATAGCTTTCTTGGCAAAAGCAATAGCATAACAGCCTTCATGAGGGGTCTGCAATTCCTCTTCGCCGTTTTCAAATTGTATAACCAGCTTCCTGATATCCCGCCAATCTTCCCGATTCAGCAGATTATTCAGAAACGTCGTTTTTCCCGCGTCCAAAAAACCAGTTACAACATAAATGGGTAAAACCATAAGATCACTCCCCGTTAAAGAGGCTGATCAACTCCTGTCTGTTCAAATTCTGGCCGATAATGCAGAGCATATCGCCGCCAGTAGCACATTTTTTTATACTAATATCTCCGGGAATGTACTGCAAATCCATATATCCGTCCGCTGTGCGGACGATACCTTTAGCGCGCAGAATATCTCCGTTCGAGCTGTCAGCCATACGGAAAACTCTGGCCCGTAAATCCTCTGTAGTAAATATCCGCTTCGTTTGTATATTAACCGTATCAAATACATTTTCCGCCGAAGGATGAGCGTGCCCATGCTCACAACAGCCGTTCCCGCATTCATGATGCTCATGTTTGCGGTGGCATCCAACCTCATGGTCAGAGTGCGTATACTCCGGACGCAGTATTTCAGCCGCCGTTATCTGCTCCCAAGGATCAGCGACAATGCGCGCATGGTTATTCAAACTCTTCACCAATTCACGGGCATAATCTATTTTGCCCGATGAATCTTCGACGTGGCTGAGCAATACTATGTCAGCATTTTGAATCTGATCTTCAAAAAACTCACCGAAGTTATCCAGATATATCTTACAGCGTTTTACATCCACCACCGTAATATTAGCTTTTAATTTCGCAAGCGGCGTAATACTCGGGTCGGAGCAAGCCTTCACTATATCCGACAATTTAGCGACTCCGGACGGTTCAATAACAATTTTATCAGGCTGGAAGCGCTCCAACATCTCCTTGAGGGCTTTTACAAAATCGCCCGAAAGGCTGCAGCAAATACATCCTGAATTAATTTCTTTTATTTCAACGCCGCTGGATTTCAACAGCGCGGCGTCAATCCCTATTTCGCCAAAATCATTTTCCACCAGAACAACCTTATTTTTCCTAAAAACTTCATCGAGCATTTTTTGGATAAATGTGGTCTTTCCCGCTCCTAAAAACCCCGATATTAAATATATTTCCGCCGTCATACAACGCCTCCCCTGAAAATACTGGTTTCATTTCCTTTTATCTGATGACTATTCCGCACACTGCAAACGAGCGAGCATTTCACAGCACAAATACTGCTGGTATCAGAATACCTCTTTAGTTTGTTTATAAAAGGGATATTATGTGAAAACCAAATGAAGATTTCCTTCCATTCTATCTTTTTACAATCAATACCGGCAACTGGCAAGTTGCAAAACCTTGGCACTTACGTTAACGGCTTGCGGCTATTTACAATCTTTACAAAATCCGAATATCTCAATATTATGGCCGATTACGCTGAATTCTTCATCTTTAAATTGCGGGATAAATTTATCCATCGGACAATTATCCATTATTATAATTTTATTGCATCTCATACAAACGGCGTAATGTTTGTGCTTGAAACGGTTAAATTCATAAACCGCCATTTCGCTGTTCATTATATTGGTTTTAATCACTACGCCTTTTTTTACCATTAATTCTAATATACGGTAAACGGTGGACAGCCAGGCGCTGCTGCCGTTTTTTTCTATTTTAGAGTAAATATCCATCGCGCTCAAAGGTTTATCCGAATTTTTAAGTACCGCTAATACGCTTTCACGCTGTTTGGTTTTCTTTACCCCCGCCGGCCAGCCGTCGTCCTTTATCTTCTTCAATCTGTTCACCCCGTTTACCGTCAAACTGCTTTAAACTTTTTTCCGCATACGCCTATCAATCTATAAACAAAGCCTGTCCTTTTGCGGTGGCGCAGCCTTTATCCTTATCTATTTACGCGCTTTATGCGTTTCACAAATGCGTACTATTCGCATTTAAGTCATTATAGAACGTAACCTTAATGAAGTCAAATGTTTTTAAATTTGCCGCAACGCGCATTATTGGCTGTGAATGGCGCTGACGCCCTGCCGCAGCTTTTGGGCCGCCAAAACCAAAATAAGAACAGCAACGGAAACAAGCGCGGTGAAGCCGCCAGGCGCTACATTCACATAATATGAGATAAACAGCCCCAGCATGATATCTATTAAACTGAAAACGATTGAAAATATGAGTGTGAGTTTAAAACCTTTTTTGAGCTGCAGCGCTGTGGCGACAGGAAGCGCGATCATTGAACTGAGTACTAATACGCCTACGATTCTGATAGATACAGATATCGCGGAAGCTACGAGTACAGAAAAAACATAATTGATCAGCTTTACTCTTACGCCCGCTATTTTAGCGGCTTCTTCATCATAGGCAATGTAGATCATCTGATGATAAAGGAAAATAAGCGTCAGGCCGGACAGCGCGCTCAGGAACAACACCATGAGTATGTCAAAACGCGTTACGGTCAATATACTCCCGAACATAAACGCGTCCGCGTTCGTGTGAATTTTTCCGGAACTGATGAGGGTTATGGCGGTACCTACGCTCAG
>JAISWS010000031.1 GCA_031270725.1 Syntrophomonadaceae bacterium
TGTGTGTACAAAATAATTGTATCATGAACGCAAAGAAAATGCAAGGGTTTTCCTTGCCATATCAGGGTTTTTTTTATTTTTTCTCTGTCATTTTACTTGGCTAACTGGCAAACTCGGGAAAAGGGGAAGGGGAGCAACTGAAAAAAAGGTGATTTTTTTAACAAATATTCTTGACACATTTATTTAGAGGTGCTAGAATAAAAAAGTATTCTAAAGGTTACATTGTTTCACATGCTTCTGTAAGTCATTGGGGTTCATGTAATGGTTTACGAAAGCATGTGTTTTTGTGTGTATTGATAGAGTGCTAATTTTAAAAATTTGGAGGTAGTATAAAATGAACAACGGAACAGTAAAATGGTTTAATTCGGAAAAAGGGTTTGGGTTTATCACCAATGATAGTGGCGGAGAAGATGTATTTGTACATTTTTCAGCTATACAGGCCAATGGTTACAGAACTTTAACCGAAGGACAAAGCGTAACGTTTGATACCGAACAGGACCCTAAAGACAGCTCCAAGCTGCGGGCTGTAAATGTACAAGTGGCCTAAACAATAAAATTGCAATGAGCCAGGATTTTAAAAAGCCGCTTGTGACCTAAAAACAGGCGGCTTTTTTGTCGCGCTTTTTTGTTATAGTTATAATTGAAATTTTACCTGATGCCGCACAGATCTGGATATAGTTCGCTAAGATATTTTCCGGCAGCATCTTGCTTAAAGAGTGTGCCGGAAATGCTGTAATAATTACTGACCGGCTCGGAGCCAGAATAAAAAGGAGGTAACGTCGGGTTGTGAATGATAATTTTTTGACGCCCGCTCAGGTTTACCAAATGTTGCGGCTCACTCCTAACCAGGCGCAAACGCTGGTTGCCGAGGGAAAGCTGGAGGCAGCCGGGAGAATATCTTTTAAGCATGGTATTATGGAAATGTATCTCAAAGAACAAGTTCAGGCGTTAGTGGAATGTATGCCTCAGATTAAGCGCCGCTGGAATGATGAGCAGGCTGCCCGCTTGGGCGCTAAAAAAGCGGCTTATATTCGGGAAAAGCAATGGCGGAAAGCCCAGATTTTAAAAACGCGCAAGCTGTATTTTCTGGATTCGCTGTCGGAGCTGCCTGAGCGGACGGCCGCGATTTTCAGAGTTTGTTATTATTTATATCATTTGAACCATTATGCCAAACAACAAGGCCATGCTTATTTATATGATTATAAAGAAACCATTCTGTACGCTCTTTGGAAAGAACAGCTAAAGCTGATAACCCTTGGTTACAGCCTGTTAAATGTGTTTTTTATTCCGGGCGCGCCCCGGATACATTTATGTTTAGACTGCCGTGTAAAGGCTCAGCGGCAAGGGCTCAGCCACCTGGAATTTTTGCGGGCTAAAGAACATGTTTGTACTCAGTGCGGTAAGGAAGATAATTATTATAGCCTGTACGAATTCATCCTGGAAAACGATGAATATCATTTTTGTTTTCACTTGCCTTATGCCAGCGCGAGAAAATGGCTGGTTGATTTTAATATACCGGAAAAGGAATCCGCCGCTGAAAATAAACGTGACGGCTTTTCTGCTTTCGGCCGCCCTATCAATGAAGCGGAAGCTAACGCTGTGGAATTGCAGGAAATAATAGAAGAATTGGAAATGTTTTTAAAAAATTCCTGAAAACCTTTCAGCACCAGTAGCGTCCTGCCCGGATTTTACTTCTTTTTATAGGCTTCTCAGCTTTATTTGGCTAAAAACAGCATCCGGTTTTCTTTTTTCGCATGCTTAATTAAAAGCTTATTCAGCCAGGCGTCAAAATTTTCGCCGGTATCGACCTGGCCGAAAATATTTTTTATACTGTCCCGAATAATTATAAAATTTTTATGTTCCACCCCAAAAGAAGCGACAATAGCTATCAAAGCTTTTTCAAACCAGGTAAACGCCTGTTCAATATTGCCCATAGATTGATAAACCTGGGCTATATGCTGATAGGTGCTGGCAGTAGCCGCGTGGTATTTTCCTAATTGCTCTTCGCGTATGGATAAGCTCATATCGTAAAAATACATAGCTTTTTCAAATTCCTGCCTTTCCTGATATACCATCCCTATATTATCGTAAGAGGTAGCTGTAGACGGATGGTTCATGCCCAATTTGCTCTCTCGTATTTTACGGGCTCTTTCATAAAAAGTTAAAGCCTTTTCCGGCTCTTTCTTTTCTCTGCAGATATTTCCCATATTATTGCAAGTGGTCGCCGTTGAAGGGTGCTCAGGCCCCAAAACATTCTGCTTAATATCCAGAGCGATTTGATAATACTCTAAAGCCTGTTCATATTCTTTTTGCTCTTGATAAATGAGTCCCAGGTTATTGTAAGAAGCCGCTGTTAAGGGGTGGTCCTGTCCCAGTTCTTTGACCCGGATGCTTAAAACCTGAGTATATATCTGTCTGGCCTTGGGATAATCGCCTTTGTCTTTGTATACGGCGGCGATATTATTATGAACGGCGGTAACATCCAAATGAGTTTTTCCTCTGATCTTCTCACTGATCAGGCCGGCTTTCACAAAATATTTTAAGGCTTTATCATAGTTACCCTGATGGTAATAAACCAGGCCCATATTATTCAGAATAGCGGATTTTTCCAAAGTATTGCGGGCTTTGCCTTTTTCCTTAATTGCCAGGGCTTTCTCATAATAGTTTAAAGCGGAAGTGTATTCTCCCTCTTCCTGGTACACTAATCCGATATTGTTATACAAATCGGCGGCTTCTCCGCTTTCAGGGCCTAGTTCAGACAGGATAATCTTCAAAGCGATATTATAAAATTCCAGTGCCTTATCGTATTCACTCAAGGATTTATAAACTAAACCCATGTCAGAATATAACCGGGCGGTATCAAAGCTGTTTTCGCCCAAAGAATTCAAACTTATATATAAAGCTGTTTTGAAAAACTCCAGCGCTTCCGCATATGCCCCTTGTTCCGAATAGATTTTGGCGGCCGCTTTCGCTAAATAAACTAACCGGGGATTATCGTCGGGAAAATATGACAGGAGCGAAGCTCCAAAAGGCAATATATCTAATTTGTCTATATAGGTTTCATTTTCGCTGATAATTAAATATTCAGTTAAAGCCGCTATTAAAAAATCGCACTCCTCAATTGTCGCTGGGTAAAATTGCCTTATCACTTTAACAATGAGCGGATGCATGTAATAATAATCTTTACGTTTGCTTATCCAGCCGCGGGCGATAACATTATTAACCGTTTCCGCCTTATGCTGAGCCAGCCATTTTAAAAAATAACCTTTTCTCATCGGTTCAGAACCTAGCACAGAATATTGTTTGATTAGTTGCAGTTCTTCATTAGCAAAACCGAATATTGACAATATCCTGCATATATTATCAACTGTAAGCTGTTCATCATCGGCGGACATTTCCACCCTGCTCAAATCGAAACCGGTTTCATTTATTTTTTTCAGCAAAACTTCCGGGGCCATTTGAGTATTCTGCTGATTTTGGGCTAACAATCTGGCGGCTAAAGTGTTCCCGCCGGTTTTTTCGATGATTTTATCCAAAACGTCCTCTTGTTGAGCGGCGTTTTTGCAGTAACGCATATATAATTCTTTAAGTTCAGAAGCAGGCAATCTACGCACCGAAACTGTTTCTCCAAGTTCTGCCGGAACATCAGCATAAACCGACAATATGATTTTACAGGTCAGTCTTTTTAAAATTTGGCAATCATTTGCGGTAAGCTGCGGGACATTATCTATAAACAGTAAAAAATCAGGCCCCATTCTGTTGATATAAGCTACCGTCTGTTCCAGTAAGTCGCTGGAAACGCCGACATTTTGAAGCGAAACAAAGCTGGCGCGGAAGGTGCTGTCCAAATCTTTATCAAAATTCAGCCAGCCGGTATATTTTATAACACTGTTTCTTTCATCGCTGTAATGATAAAATAAATTTCTGCATACTTCTGAAACGCCAATCCCCCTATTTCCTCTGAGCAGAATTATCTCCGCGCGCTTTTCTATGCGGTTCTTTAGTTCTTTGATAAGACTTTCTCTGCCTGCTGAATGAGGATCTGGCGGTAAAATACTTTTTGTGGTTACTATTTTGGAGGAATTGGCGAGATTTTTGCGCAAAGTGTAATTTATTTTAGCGGTATCAGCTTTTTTAAGACGGTTCCGGTAATAATAATAAAAAACTATAACCGCACCCGCGACAAGCAGGAACAAAGCATTCCAGCCTGACAAAGAATTAACAAAATTTTTTATCAGCAAAGATATATCCATAAACATTATCTCTCCCTATTAACTTATTCTTGAGCCTGATTATACGCACCCGCCGCTTTTTTCGTATTATTCCCGGATACCCTGAGGGCGCCGGCCTTTCAGGGGGGCAAGCAGGTAGATCCTTTATCATTATAAATTAACCGGCATAAGTTTTACAACGATTTTAATATTCATAACCGGGCGTCCGTCAAAATTTCCCGTCTGGCCAGCCGGACGCATACGCGCTTTACAGTCCGTTTTTTTTTTGCAAATTCAAAAAGAAGCAGAATTTATACAAAAATAAAATCTGCTTCTCAGTCATAAATTAATTTTCTATCATGTTATTTATTATCAACCTGTCAGCCATCTTTATTTAACACTGTACAAAATTTCCCCGTAACTGGGATAGGGCCAGTATTCAGAACCAACCAGGGTTTCCAGTTCATCAACCGTGCTGCGCAGGGACTGCATATGTAAGAACACGTCAGAACGGTTATATTTAGCGTGTTCAATCACATTTTCATATTCTTTTCCCGCCAGTACGGAATTTTCCAAGGCTTCAATGTCTCCGTACATACAAGATGATAATTTGGAAAGCCTTATCAGCAAATATTCTTCCAGCGTACATTCCAGTTCTATATCCAGGCTTTTTTTGGCGGCAATAGTATCCGCGACTTTTTTGGAATAAGTCAGAACAGCCGGTACTATATCGCGTTGAACCATATCCAGCATCGCCAAAGCCTCAATATGGATAATTTTAGAATAACTTTCCAGCAAAAGCTCGGTACGTGAGCGTACTTCAGATTCAGAAAAAACGCCCAGCCGCTCAAAAAGGGCTATATTTTCATCGCTGGCGAACAAAGGCAGCGCTTCCACTGTAGAAGGAAGGTTCAGCAAACCGCGCCTTTCCGCTTCTACCACCCATTCGGCCGAATAATTGTTGCCGTTAAAAATAATTCTCTGGTGTTTTTCGATGGCGTCTCTGATCAAATCATCTAAAGCGGAATTAAAATCGTCCGCTTTTTCCAGCACGTCAGCAAACTGGCATAGCGCGTCCGCCACGATTGTATTTAATATGATATTGGGGCCGGATATTGATAAAGATGACCCCGGCATACGGAATTCAAATTTATTACCGGTAAACGCGAAAGGAGAAGTACGGTTACGGTCGGTTATGTCTTTGGAAAAATGGGGTAAAGCATCCACGCCTATTTCCATTTGGGTCTCTTCTTTGTGCTTATAAATAGTTTTATTTTTTATCGAATTTAACATTTCCGTCAGCTCATCGCCCAGGAATATAGAAACGATTGCCGGAGGAGCTTCGTTAGCTCCTAGCCTGTGGTCATTACCGGCCGACGCGATACTAAGCCTCAGCAAATCCTGATGCTCGTCCACCGCTTTTATAACCGCCGTCATAAATAACAGGAAACGGGAATGTTCCGCGGGAGTTTTTCCTGTGTCCAGCAGATTTCTTCCGTCTTCGGTACTCAGGGACCAGTTGTTATGCTTTCCGCTTCCGTTTACACCCGCGAAAGGTTTTTCGTGCAGCAGGCAAACCAGCCCGTGCCGTGCCGCGACTACCTGCATCATTTCCATTGTGAGCTGATTATGGTCCGCGGCAATATTAGTGGTACTGAAAATAGGCGCTAATTCATGCTGAGCCGGAGATACTTCGTTGTGCCTCGTTTTGCTCAAAACTCCCAGTTGCCACAGTTCTTTGTCCAAATCCTCCATAAACGCGGCGACTTTAGGCTTGATAGCTCCGAAATAATGGTCTTCCATTTCTTGTCCCTTCGGAGGTCTGGAGCCGAATAAAGTGCGTCCGCAATATACTAAATCGGGCCGTTTATCCAGCATGGATTTGTCTATCAGAAAATATTCCTGTTCCGGGCCTACCGTTGTAGTTACACCGGAAGGGTTTTCTTCTCCGAAAAGCTTTAATATCCGTTCGGCTTGTTTGGCGATAGCCTGCATGGAACGGAGCAGCGGCGTCTTTTTATCCAAAGCCTCTCCTGAATATGAACAGAACGCGGTCGGTATACAAAGCACATTCCCTTTTATGAACGCGTAAGAAGTGGGATCCCAGGCAGTATAACCACGCGCCTCAAAAGTCGCGCGGATGCCTCCGGTCGGAAAACTTGAAGCGTCAGGCTCTCCTTTAATCAATTCGTCTCCGGTAAAATTGTTGAGAGTCCCGCCGTTGATAGTAGGATTAATAAACGCTTCGTGTTTTTCGGCTGTCACTCCGGTCATTGGCTGAAACCAATGCGTAAAATGAGTTACTCCTTTTTCTACCGCCCAGTTTTTCATCGCGCTGGCCACCACATTTGCCACATCCAGATCAAGATGCTTTCTTTCCTGCATGGTGCGGTGCAATGAATCGTAGATGTCTTTGGGAAGACGTTCTTTCATTACTTGATCATTAAAAACCATGGTGTTGAATAAATTCATACTGTTTTCCACGCTTAACCCCCGCCTTTCATTAAATTTTAAAGATAAAAAAACGCAAAAAAGACCCTATGATGATATTAAATACAACATAGCGCCTTTGCTCATTGCTTCATTTACATCAGGTTAACAGATAGAAATATAAATGTCAATCGTATAAATTTTATTTTCTTCATTAATTCGGCATAATTTTTATAACGACGATGTATTACACATGATTTTGTGAAATTAAATCTACCATAAACCGGAGTCCGGCAGCCGCAATTGCCGCCCAACACAAATTTGCGCATTATTTTCTAAATTATATGAAATATGACGCTCTCAAAAAAATTAGCGTTGTATGTAAAGGTGGTATTATATAATAGGCCTCATCGGAAAATAAAAAAAAGCGGGGCAAAGAACACTTAACAAAAGCCGGTGTATCCTTTTTTTCTTTTTGTCAGGTAATTCATTATTCCCAAATTTTTTTAATTTTGGAGTGAGGACTGCACCCAGCGCAAATTGGTACAGCACCTTTTTCAGGTTGCAAGCGCCGATGCAACGCTCTTACTTTTTTTATATTTTATTTTTTTAATGAAACTTTATTTATAAATCATTATAATAGAAAAAAGTTATTTCTTGCAGAATTTATTTACTGAATGCCCGAATAGGCTTTTTATTAATATTTGCTCAGGAGGCGGATAGTTTATGAACAGAATACTGTTAGCGTCCGGCACAACAAAGATTATCCAAGTGGTCACCAATTTTTTACCGCATTCTTCGGCGGATATTATAAGCGTTTCCAATCAAAAGCTGGTTCAGCGGTACATAAAAGAAAGGGATTTTGATTTAGGAATTATCAACGCTCCTTTACCTGATTCCAGCGGCATAGACCTGGCCCTGGAGCTGGCTCAAGCCAGCAGTATGCAGATAATGCTGCTGGCAAAGGATGAATTGGAGGAGAAGTTGTCATCGCAGATGAAGGAAAACGGAGTTTTAGTTTTGCCAAAACCATTAAACCGTTCTCTTTTTGAATGGGCTATAAATATCCTGATTACTTCCCATAACCGGCTGCATTATCTGCAAAAACAAAACGACGACCTGAAGCAGCAGATAAAGGATCTGAAACTTATTGACCGGGCTAAATTGGTCCTCATCACTTATTTGAAGATAACTGAACCTGAAGCGCATCGTTTCATTGAAAAGCAAGCTATGGACCAGAGAATTACCAAACGTGAAATATGTATGAATATCTTAAAAAAATACGATTATTAACTGGGATCCCGGAAACTTTGCGCGATTTGCCCTTTAGGCATTTTTTAAGTAATCGCTGCACTGTTTGGCCGCCTGACGCCCTTCCATCAGCGCCCACACTACTAAACTCGGGCCCCGCCGCATATCTCCCGCTACAAACACCATGGGCAGATTGCTTTTATAATTGATATTTTCCGTTTCCGGAGTACCGTAATTATCTATTTCCAGATTCAATTGTTCCAGCAATACTTTTTCAGGGCCGGTAAACCCTAAAGCCGTAATAACCAGGTCTGCCGGTCTTATCTGTTCGCTTCCCGCTATTTCCTGCGCCGTGTTTTTACCGTTTTCCCCGCTCCAGCTTACTTTGACGGTTTTCACGCCCGTCACTCTTCCGTCAGAGGTTCCTAAAATTTCTTTGACAGTTGTTTCGTATTCTTTGGGATCCCTGCCGAAAAATGCCAGCGCTTCCTCCTGTTCATAACTGTGGCGTTTTACCGCCGGCCATAAGGGCCAGGGATTATCACTTTTCCGGTAATGGGGAAACGGCGGCATGATTTCCAGCTGAGAAACGCCGCGGGCTTTTTGACGTATGGCGGTAGCGACACAGTCCGCTCCGGTATCGCCTCCGCCCACAACAATGACATTTTTCCCTCCAGCGTCCAGTAACGGGGATTTTAATGATCTGCCCGCTAACAGTTCTTTAGTCGCGCCGGTTAAGTAGGACATGGCGGTAACGACGCCTGTTAAATAATTTCCGGGTACTGACAGGATACGCTCTTGCGTGGCCCCTAAACATAAAACAATCGCGTCAAAGGCTTGTATGAGTTCATGGAAAGAATATCCGCTGCCTATATGCGCGTTAAGAACAAATTTAATCCCTTCCGCTTTCATTAGTTCGGCACGTTTTAAGACCAGCGATTTATCAAGTTTCATATTGGGGATTCCGTACATGAGCAGACCGCCCGGACGGTCAGCGCGCTCAAAAACCGTAACGTCGTTTCCCAATTGATTCAGAAGGTCAGCGCACGCTAAACCCGCGGGGCCGGATCCTATCACCGCCACCCGTTTACCGGTATGGATTTTAGGGAAACGGGGCTTTGTATCTGAGGACAATATCATTTTATCCGCTACAAAGCGTTCAATATCTTTGATAGTTACCGCCGGCTCATGTTCTCCCAAAGTACAGGAGCCTTCGCATAGGGCAGGGCAAACTCTGCCGGTGATTTCAGGAAAAGGATTAGTTTTGCTCAGGCGTTCATAAGCGGCTTCAGTTCTGCCGTGATAAACCAGATCGTTAATCTCCGGTATCAGGTTGCTCAACGGACAGCCGACCGTTTGTTTGTCTACAATCAACCCAGCCTGGCAAAAAGGCACTCCGCAGTCCATGCAACGGGCGCTTTGAATTTTCAGCCCTTCTTCGTCGTACGGAAGCAAGTATTCGTTGTAATCTTCGATACGCTCCTGAACCGGACGTTCTTTGGCTTCAACTCTTTTATATTCTAAAAAACCGGTAGGTTTTCCCATGCGGCACCTCCTATTTCCCTACTACAGACGGCAGCCTGTGCGTCACTTCATTAAAAGCGAACAACGATTGCTCGTCGGGAGATAATTTACGTTTCTTCGCTTCGTACATAGACTGTAAAACCTGCTTATAAACTTTAGGAATAACCTTTACAAAATTTTCTTTTTCTTCACGGAAATTATCCAGTACCAGACGGGCCCGTTGGCTTCCGGTATATTCCCAGTGTTTTTCCAGCATTTCCCTGACTAAATCCACGTCTTGCCGTTCCAGCTCATCGATGGTAACCAATTCTTTGTTGCAGAACATTGAAAATGTAGCGTCCTTATCCCAAATATAGGCTACCCCGCCTGACATGCCCGCGGCAAAATTACGGCCGGTTTTACCTAACACTACGACTTTGCCTCCGGTCATATATTCGCATCCATGGTCGCCTACGCCTTCCACCACCGTTGTCACGCCGCTGTTGCGCACGCAAAAACGTTCTCCGGCTATCCCGTGTATAAAGGCTTCGCCTGACGTAGCCCCGTAAAAAGCGACGTTGCCGATAATAATGTTTTCGGCGGGGTCATAGGTGATACCTTTCGGAGGCTTTATAATAAGCCGGCCTCCCGACAATCCTTTGCCAACGTGGTCGTTGCTGTCGCCGCGCAGCTCCATAGTAACGCCCGAGGCCAGAAAAGCGCCGAAACTTTGTCCGGCTGAGCCTTCAAAGTAAAGATGAATAGTATCGTCAGGCAATCCTTCCGCGCCGTTCGCTCTCACAATAGCGCTGGACAAGGACGCCCCCACTGTGCGGTCAGCATTGTTGATAGGCAGGCTGTAGGAAACCGGTTTCTTTTCATTAATCGCTTTCTGGCACAGCGGTACTAAAGTATTTATATCCAGCCTTTGCGCCAGAGGATGCTGCTGTTTTTTGGTAAAATACCTTTTCTGGACGTCATCCACAACCTTAGGCTGGTACAGCAGATCCGACAAGTCTACGGTTTTCGCTTTATCGTTCATTGCGGCCGTGGTTTGCTTTAGAAATTCCACATGGCCTACTAATTCGTTGAAATTACGGACGCCGATGCGGGCCATCCATTCCCGCGTTTCCTGGGCTATAAAGCGCATTAGATTTTCCACATATTCAGGCTTTCCGGCAAATTTCTTTCTTAAATCCGGATGTTGGGTGGCGATTCCTACCGGGCAGGTATCCAGATTACAAACCCGCATCATATTACAACCCATGGCTATTAAAGGCGCGGTCGCAAACGCAAATTCTTCCGCTCCTAATAACGCCGCGACAATAATATCCCGTCCGGTCATTAATTTCCCGTCCGTTTCCAGTACTACCCTGTCCCGTAAATTATTCATCAGCAAACTCTGATGGGCTTCCGCCACGCCTAACTCCCAGGGCAGGCCGGCGTGCCTGATGCTGGTACGGGCTGCGGCTCCGGTCCCTCCGTCATACCCGCTTATCACTATGACGTCGGCTAAGCCTTTGGCAACCCCTACCGCGATGGTGCCGACCCCTGCTTCAGATACCAGTTTGACACTTATTTTCGCTTGCGGATTGGCGCTTTTTAAATCGCTTATCAACTGAGCAAGATCTTCAATAGAGTAAATATCATGATGCGGCGGCGGGGATATAAGTTCTACTCCGGGAGTCGAATAACGCGACTTAGCAACCCAGGGATACACTTTGTTGCCGGGCAGATGCCCTCCTTCGCCTGGCTTTGCGCCCTGCGCCATCTTAATCTGTATCTCTTCCCCATTGTTCAGATAATGAACCGTAACTCCAAAACGCCCTGAAGCAACTTGCTTTATCGCGCTGGAGCGGTTATTACCGTCAGCTCCTATTATAAAGCGTTCCGGTAATTCTCCTCCTTCTCCGGTATTGCTCTTGCCTTGTAAACGGTTCATGGCTATACACATACATTCATGCGCTTCCTGGCTGATAGACCCGTAAGACATAGCGCCGGTTTTGAAACGTTTCACAATATTTTCCACCGGCTCCACTGAGTCTATGGGTATAGGCTTTGCTGTTTCGATAATGTCCAGCAGCCCCCGTATATTTTTCAATTGGTTTTCCTGCTTGTTAATATTTTTAGAAAATTGTTTGAACAGCCTGTAATTGCCAGTCTGGCAGGCTTGCTGCAAATAATAAATATTTTCAGGATTGAGTAAATGATATTCTCCGTTTTTACGCCATTTATAATCCCCGCCCTCATCTAAAGGGTCTTCTTTGCATAACGGGTCAAAAGCCTGGTGATGACGTTTACGGGTTTCTTCTTCTATTTCCTTGAGGGTAACGCCTCCGATTCTTGAAGTAGTTCCGGTAAAATACTGGCCTATCACTTCATTTCCTATCCCCAGAGCCTCGAATATCTGAGCGCCGTGGTAACTCCGTACAGTCGAGATACCCATTTTGGACATAATCTTTACGATACTTTTGGTTAAAGTATCGCGATAATAGGATTTTGCCGTTTCAGCGTCCAGGGACAGGATATTTTCAGACACCATATATTCTATAATGCGATAAGCCAGGTAAGGGTTTACCCCATTCGCCCCATAACTGACCAATAGAGCAAAATGATGTACTTCCCGCGCCTCTGCGGTCTCAACTACTAAGCTAACTTTAGTACGGGTGCCTTTACTGACTAAATGATGATGTAAACCTGACGTAGCCAGCAAAGCCGGAATCGGTATTTTCGTTTCCCCGGCCTCCTGGTCGGACAGTATAATAATATTGTATCCGCTGTCCATAGCTACATCAGCGGCATAAAACAAATCTTCCAGCGCTTTTTTCAGACCGTTTTTTTCATTGGCGGGAAACAATATAGGCAGGGTTATGCTGCGAAACCCTTCCCGCCTGATGCCGCTCAGTTTATTCAGCTCGCTGTCGGTCAGAATAGGAGTATGATGCTGTATCATATGGCAGTTTGAAGGGCCTGGCTCCAGCAGGTTGCCCTCACTGCCGAATTGAACGCGCGAAGAAGTCACAATTTTCTCACGGATAGCGTCAATAGGGGGATTAGTGACTTGAGCAAACAATTGTTTAAAGTAGTTGTATAATAACTGCGGGCGGTTAGACAATACCGCCAGCGGAGTGTCAGTCCCCATAGCGGCAATCGGGTCTTCTTTATTGCTGATGATACCTGTAAATGTCAGCTGGATATCTTCCCAAGTGTATCCGAACATTTTCATTTCTTGCGTTAAAGTAAGAGCTGAAGTCTTCAGCCCCTTTTTAACTAATGACAAATCCTTGTGGATAACGTATTTTTCCATGAGTTTTTCGTAAATATCACCGGTTTCCCGCGCCATTTTTTTATTTAATAAATCCTGCCAGGTTTCCCCCGGAGTATTTTCTTCCGGCAAATCGTCCAGATACAACAGGTTTTCCCTGAGCCAATCCTGATAAGGGCGGGATGCCGCCGCCAGCTGTTTCAGCTCCTCATCTTCAATTATCCGCTGCTGCACTGTATCGATCAGCAACATTCTCCCTGGACGCAGCCGGTCTTTTTTTACAATTTCTTCCGGCGCCACCGGCAATACTCCAACTTCGCTGGCTAATATCAATGTTCCGTCCCGCAACAGATAATAACGGGAAGGTCTGAGGCCGTTGCGGTCCAGAGTGGCTCCGGCAACGCGGCCATCGGTAAAAGCCACAGCGGCGGGGCCGTCCCAAGCTTCCAGCAAACAGCTGTTGTATTCATAAAAGGCGCGTTTGGCGCTGTCCATATGCTCACTGTTTTCCCACGGTTCAGGAATAGTCATCATCATAGCTTCCGGAAAGCTGTACGCAGCTTGTACCATTAAGCTTAAAAATTCATCCAGCATGGCGGAGTCACTGCCGTCTTCATTTATAACAGGATAAATCCGGTTAAGCGGAAATGGGAAAAGATCGGAACGCAGCATAGCTTCCCGCGCTTTTACCCAATTAACATTACCCCGTATAGTATTAATCTCCCCGTTATGAATCACATGGTGCATCGGGTGAGCCCGTTCCCAGCTGGGGAAAGTATTCGTGGAAAAACGCGAATGAACCAGCGCTATAGCTGAAGCGGCCGTATCGTCTTTTAAATCCAGGTAAAAATTAGGCAACTGACGCGGCAGGAGCATACCTTTATA
>JAISWS010000061.1 GCA_031270725.1 Syntrophomonadaceae bacterium
AATATCTAATTTGGATAAAATTCATACAACGGAATTAGGCAAAGAACGCATAAAGAAAAATCTTTGCTTAGATACTGACGATGTTGTTAATTGGTGCATACAAAGAATTGAAGATACAAATAGCGTAATTATTCGAGAAGGGAAAAATTGGTATGTTGCTGTAAATAATTGTGTAATAACAATAAATGCACACAGCTATACAATAATTACGGCACATAACGAAGCCGTCAAAAACCTTCGCTTTTGAGAATCGCGTTTCTGAAACCCGCATAAACAGGCGCTTTTTAACCGGCGAAAATCCGCAAAGGAAGGTTTTTCGACAACTTCAACATATGTTCGCTCACCGCTCACGAATTAAGGATACTGGCGGTATAGCGAGGCTTTTCGGCGAAGAAGCGCGGTTGTAAAAGACGCGCCGAAGATGTGCGACGAGGGTTTATTAGAGGCTCCTTTAAGAAGGAACAACCGCAAACCGTTTTATACAAAGGGTTTTTTCTATTCTAAAGCTAATCTGGCAACGCGGTTGCAACTGTCTGAATCAATTTATCACAATGAATGTTTCGTCGCCCCGGATATCAAAATAATGGCTTAATTTCCAGTAAATTCCTCTGCTTAAACGGGTATCCGCTTCCCATTTATAACTTATATAGGGAACGTCGCCTTTCAATGTTAATTTCAGTTCCCCTTCCAATACAAACTCCTGAAGGTCAAAAAATACTAATTTTATGCCGCCGTCTTCTTGTTCCACCAGACCAGTCGCATAAAAAGGTACGTCTTCCACATAAAGAGGGTTTATATCATCGCCTATTTTTATATAATAGCTTCCATTTTCACTTCTATGCATATTAACCGCCAGAATATTAACTATATTGCGCCGAAACATTTCCGCTTCGTCAAAATACCATTTGCCGTTTTTACGTATGGTTATAGGTTTCACATCCATATATAATCCCCCTCTTGTTTCTTTATACACAGCGAATCCTATTTTGCTCTTTGAAAGTGCGTATTGTTAGCGTTAAAATACACTGTCTCAATTGCCTGAAGTTCTATTTCTTTTTTATTATTTAATAAGCCCGCTAAAGTAAAACCATGTTTCTCGCTCAATTCCTGCATATAATTAATGGTAGCAAAATCAAGCTGTCTCCCAATACTGTAATCGTCCTGCCGATTTTCCAAAGCCAGTAAAATCGTTTCCACCAGACAAGCCATATTAACTCCGTCGCGATACCCCAGATTGGGTCCGAATGCTATAGAGTCAGGAAATTCCACCAATCCTCCCTCCAGTATCAGCACATCTTTCCTCTTCTCGGCAACCTCGGCCGAAACGTCAGGCGGACGCGCCACATCGCATACCACAGTCCCAGAAGATAAGTGTTTGGAAAAGATTAATTTTTCCGGCGAATTGCTGGCGGCCACTATCATATTATACCTAGGCAAATATTCATCCAGATCCAATCCGAAAATAATAGGGCCGGGCTGATTAAGTATTCGGAAACATTCTTCCCATTCGTTCCATACCAGCTGCTCTTGCTGTTCAATTCTTCGCGCCAGCTGAGAAGTTTTCCATGATGCGCCGCTATTCACAAGAACATCCGCCCACCATTTACTCATACCGCAGATTTTATTTTTCAAACGGTTACTGTTAGCCAGGTTCATGATATCCGCGGCTAAAATATTTAGCCTTTTCATGCTGGAACGCGGCCGGTCGGCATTTCCCAGCAAACACAGTTTATTAAGCTGCTGAGATAGCAGTAAAGAACAAGCTCTTCCTATAGAGCCGGAAGCTCCTACCACCGCCCCTCCTGCTTCTTCTATATTTATATTCAGCATAGCCGCGCCTTTCAGAAGCGCTTCCATAGCCATTAAAGTCGTAAAGCTATTGCCGCTGGTTATAGCTACTCCACGCCCGACAACATCACGCCCTCCTTTTGTAACTACGGAAGTAAGTGCGCCCAGGCCAACTACTCCGGCTCCAAGTTCTTTTCCTTTATCGACTGCCCGTTTAATCATCTCCACCACTTGCTGCCTGGGCATATTCATCAATTGTTTAGCTCCATAAGGAATCCCAATAAACCATCCTTCAACAGTAGCTCCGGCTTTAGTGGTAATAGCCGGCATATAACAGCATATATCCGGCTGGTCAAAACCGTTCTGCCAGTTCATATATTCGTATAACTCTTCCCGGCTGAATTGTTCAAAGGAAGGATTATTATCTATAATGTCTGACGGATCCGGATAATGCACTATAAAAGCAAATTTATCGCTTTTATTTTTCACTGACTGCAAATCAGAATATTTCACCTTTCTGGAACGCGCGCGATAATCTTTAATCGCTTTATAATGTGTATTATCCCCAATAATATATTTGTACAACAGCCCGTAGTTTTTAAAATGAAGAATCCGGCATATATCTTCCAGAGCGGCGCAAACTCGGTCGATTTCTTCATTTGTAATAGTCAAGTTCGGCTCTAAGCGCAAAGTCATGGAATTGTTTAAGTACGGAGCGAAACGCAAATGATGAACATTCAGCAAATACCCGCATAACAGGGCGGTAAACCCTTCTTGTCTGGTAATGTATTCTACCTCATAGGAGCCGCAGTCACGCAGTTCGCAAAACTCCACCCCCACCATAAACCCCCGTCCCCTGATTTCTTTTATAACATCAGGATAACGCGAGGCGATGTCATTCAGCTTATCCAGCATATAGCCGCCCTTAGCGGCTACTTCTTTTATAAGCTGACAATCATTCTCGCACAGCTTGTCTAAAACCGCCAGCCCCACAGCGCAAGTGATATTATTATTCGCGAAAGTAGAACTGTGCAATTGCCCAAAATCGTCGTTCCATATCGCTTTAGAAGATATACAGGCCGCTAAAGGCAGCATTCCTCCGCCCAGGGCTTTTGCCAAAATTAATATATCCGGTTCTATTCCATATTGTTCGCATAAAAACATTGAGCCGGTACGTCCCAACCCGGTTTGAATTTCGTCCAAAATGAACAAAATCTGCTTTTCCCGGCAAATCTGAGCCGTCTGCCGCAGATAATCTTCATCAGCCGCTACAATTCCGCCTTCCCCCTGAATAGGTTCTACGATGAAAGCGGCTACTTGTCCGTCATATTCAGCCAGAATTTGCTTTAACGCCTCAGTATCATTGAAAGGTATCTGTACAAATCCTGCCACAGGAGCGTAAAAAGGTTTTTGGTAAGAAGCTTTTCCAGTCGCGGACAACGAACCTAAAGTTTTCCCATGAAAGCTGTTGTGAGTAGAAATAATTATCTCTTTGCCGCTGCTTGAGCGCGCCAGTTTTATAGCGGCTTCGACAGCCTCCGTTCCGCTCTGGCTGAATGTTGAATAACATAAATCGCCTGGCGCCAGTTCAGCCAAACGTTCAGCCAGCTCCATAGCTTTTACCGGCAGGGAGGGCTGAACAAAACTAGGCAGCATTTCGCGTTGCACTCGCTCAATTGCTTCCCAAATAAAACCAGGGTTATAGCCAAAAGGTATCGCGCCGTACTGAGAAATAAAATCCATATAACAGTTACCGCTTTCATCATATAAGTATGGTCCTTCTGCTTTAACGTAAACCTTATCCAGTTTAAAAGAAGCCAGAATATCAACAATAGTCGGATTAAATAAATCATTGCGCATTTCTTTTATAACCTCCAAAATTACTAATCCTATATAAAGTAAAATAAATTCTTCCGTTTCATAAATCTATATTATATTTAAATTAAATAATGTCAACCTTTTATACTAATCCGTAGTTAAATTCGTCCCCTGTCTATGGGGTATTTGCCTGCCACCTGCCAAGCGGCAACCTGCTTGCGGCCCGAAAAATTGAAAGGGTATATGGTGCGCCTGGCATGATCCGCGTTTTTTAAACAGTGGACAGCATTAATTCTTCCGCTTTAGAGAATCCGGCTTTAGAAAGTTCCGGCTTTGTTCTGAATTACATCATTTTAGAATTATATTACCTAAAGTTATACCCAATTTACAATATTTCCAAATTAGGTATAACGTGCAAATAAATTCCAGGAACCGCAAGAAAAGCCGTTTTTTCGCGGAACGTAAAATCAGGTATCCGGCGTTTTTTTATGTCAGGCAGGGTTAGTCAGAAGGTTTTTTCACTATCATTTTTTATCATTTACCGGCTGTTCAAAGCTGCTTTATCCGTAATTCATCATATTAAACAAAAGATTTCAGTTTCCGCCAGCAATGAGAAACACCTGGTTCATGCGGCATGGGTTCCATCTCCAGCTGAACATAATAAAACTTCCGGAGATGTATTCCCCCAGGCCGAGAAACATTGGACGGCACTTTTTTATACCGGTATCCCCTTTATCTTGAAATACGGAAAAGACAAAAAACTGTCGTCCAGTTTAATTTATCTGAAGCGCTCCATATTAATCATCAGTATTTGAATAAGTCAATTTACCTTTTCCGGTCATCTTACCGTCTATGAAATCACCTTCGTAAACATTGCCACTGGGCCAAATAAGTTTGCCCTGTCCGGTTCTCTTATCATCCTTAAAATCACCTTCGTAAACCGCGCCGTTCGGATAAGTTAATTTACCTTTTCCGGTTCTGACTCCTTCAATAAAGCCGCCTTCATAAACATTTCCGCTAGGCCAGGTATATTTGCCCTGTCCGGTTCTCTTATCATCTTTAAAATCGCCTTCGTAAGCATCACCGTTCGGATAGGTTAATTTACCTTTACCGGTAAGTTTCCCGTCTAAAAACTCTCCATCATATACATTACCGCTAACCCAAGTATATTTCCCTTTACCAGTACGCTTACCGTCAATAAAGTCCCCTTCATAAACGTTACCGCTGGGCCAGGCCAGCTTTCCTTTGCCGGTAAGCTTTCCGTCCAAAAAATCACCTTCGTAAACATTACCGCTGACCCAAGTATATTTCCCTTTACCAGTACGTTTATTTTCCAAAAAATCACCTTCGTAAACATCACCGTTAGAATATAATAATTTGCCTTTACCGGTGCGGTATCCGTCAACAAAGTCGCCTTCGTACGCATTGCCGTCAGTGGACGGCTGTCCGCCGGCCAGTTTTACATTTTCACCGGTTTCATTTTTTCCATCCAAAACGTTATCATTTATTGCCGCCTTTTCAGGTGAAAAATTTTCATTTTCCGTAAAAGAATTGTCTTTTCCTCCATCGTTTTTGTTCTTGTCGATGGTTAAATCCGAACCGCATTGATCACATTTATTCCCGTTAATGTTAGTACTCCCGCAATTGGGGCAAGTATTGCTTTCCATTTATTCCCGTTCCCTTCTTCCTTTTTTCGCGCGTTTAAAATTACGTTAATTAAATAATACCTTTTTACGACTTTTTTTACTATACAAATAACTGAATAAATTAACTAAAAAATAATTTTCCGCAAATTAAACACGCTCATGAAATTTTTTATAGAACGCGCTTCATATATACATTATAAATTATAAACATTCTTCCGGTTTATAAAAAATTTTTTATTTTTATAACCAACGAATATCTATTTTCAACAGAGACCAAATAATTACATAAAACAGATAAATTAAGCGCTGCTAAGTCCTTGGAAAAAGACAAATCTTAGTAAGGCGGCAATGAAAAAATTGCGTATCATGATTTTATTTTTAAAAACCCGTTTTTTTCTTAAAGCATTTAGTTTATTTGACTGCCTAGGAAAAATCAGCGGATTTTTATTTTTCTGACTTTCAGCAGCAGCAGATATAAAAGAAAGCTCAGCCATGGCCCGCACAACACTGCATAATAAGCGTCGGCATAATATCCCCAGCCCGTTTTCAGCAAGGCAATCCACGGGTATATGGTGGTACTCCAAAACTGTAAAACAAAAATAGCGTTGCTACTTAAAAATCCCGCCTCCAGCCCTAAAATTAATAAAATACTAAAAAATAGCGGCGTTATTTGCCACAATACAAAAATGCCGGCCGCTTTATAATTGTCAAAATGTTCAGTCATTTTTATAATTTCTTTGATAACAATATAATAAAATAACAGCGACGTTAAATACTCAAAGCCATAATAAAAACTTGCCCCAACCGCTGCTGTTCCGCCTATTTTTATCGTATATAATCTTAAAAGCCCCCTGCTCCAGCTATATTTTTCTTTCATCTATTACCCTCACATATGAGCTGTTTTTAAATATTGAAGGCATAATCCATAAATCGTTGCTGTAATCCAGATTAATTCCGTATTTTTCATACGATTTCCATATTATTTTAGAACAATTCCACACCCGTTCGTTTTTCTTGAACGCCAACGGATAAAACGCTTCTTTGTATTGCCGCAAAGCGTAATCTACTGCCCGGGCTTTAACCTCGGGGGCAACCTCTACTTTTAGCAAAGCCACTTGGCTGTATGATCTAAAACGGTTTACCGGTTGAATATAAATTCCATTGCCATAACCTTCTAACACCATTCCCTCTCCTATGTACAAAGCAGCGTGGGAATACTCCCCATAACCGCAGTTGGGATAACCGCCCAGAACAATGTCTCCTACAGCCAAACCTGCAAAGGAAATACTATTATTAAAATTACCTTCATCGCCAATACCCCCATGCCCTTGTTTCAAACTGCGCAAATAGAATTTTACCGCTCCCTCAGTATCCGTGATAACAGTACGGTTTTCCATGAAAATCAAGCCGCATAACACCACCGCAACCAACGGCAAAATCCACAGCCTTAAAATAGAATGTATTTTTTCTTTTTCCATAAATTACCTCCGACGCAATCGCTATTCTTCTCATATCAGATTGCTGCGGCCATATTCTTTATTATTGTACCACCAAGTCTCCGTACAGCTTTGTTTATTTTATAAAATATACCCCTATTTTATCCGCGGATCCGCCAATTTGTAAAAATTTCCATAATTTGCCTAAATTAACGACCGTTTATCTCCTTATTTGTTACATCCTAATTTTCGGTGAAAGAAATTGCATACTCAAACTGAAGTTCAGGCGCCAGTATTCTTTTAGCGGCCGGAATAAACAAACCGGCCGGTTATGTTATGTTATGATGCCCGGAAGGCATTCAGCTTTTTCTCCCATTTCAGAAAAACCGGAGTTTTTGACAGAGAAAAAAGAATGAGGCTTATCCATATTGCCAAGAAAGAAAACAAGTGTGCCCGCGTAAAAGGCTCATGAAAGATAACCACACCTAAAAACAGGGTCATAGTAGGGCTGATGTATTGAAAAAACCCAACCGCAAACAAGGGCAGAAGCCTGGCTCCGATGGTATATAGCATCAGAGGCGCAGCTGTGACTATGCCTGCCCCGACGAACAAAAAGGCGACAGGCGTCACAGTTAATTGGAGCGCACCGTCGTTTTCTGCGATATTAGCGTAAAGCAGGCAGCCCAAAGCGAAAACGGATGTAAGCATGGTCTCCAGGGTAAGTCCGGTGATGGGATCGATATCAATTAGTTTTTTTAACAAGGTATAGATGCTGAAAGAAACGGCCAATGTCAAAGCGACTACGGGGAAAGCGCCGTATTGTACAGTAAGGCTCAGAACGCCGGCCGCAGCCAGACCGAAAGCGGCTAATTGCCAAAAAGACAAACGCTCGCGCAGAAATACGATGCCCAGCAAAACATTGATCAGCGGATTTATGTAATACCCCAGGCTGGTCTGAATGATGCGGTCATTATTGACTGCCCAGATAAAAGTCAGCCAGTTGAGATTGAGGAGGAAGCCGGTAAGGATAACGGCCAGTAGTTTGCGCGGCTGGCAGGTTATTTTTTTGACTTCCGCCCAAAAGGCATACCATTTCCTGGTGATTATAAGAAAGCACAAAAGAAAAACCAATCCCCAAATGATTCGGTGCCCCAGGATTCTTAAAGAGGAAAATTCCTGCAGCATTTTCCAGTACAGCGGCAGCGTCCCCCATATGAGATAAGAACCGATCACAAAAATGACGCCTTTAGAGCGTTCACTATCCTGGTTAAACATAGTATGATGTGTCCACCTTATCCAAATTAATGATTAATTATAGCGCTAGGAGTGCAAGGTGACAAGTTTTTTACTTTGCTTTTCAGTGCGTGTGGCGGGGGTTAAGTTTTAATTGACAATATGATTCGCTTGTGCTATATTTTAACAATGTTTTAAGTGTCTTTTTTATGGGCTGTTTGCAAAAATTAGCTTACTGACAAAAGCTGGGATTATCAGAAAGATGCTTTTTTTTCCATGTTTTACTTGGCACTGGTTATATTCAGGCTGTGTAAACAGTTAAGTAAAGAAATAGCGAAAAACCTGAGCTTTTTTGTTGATTAACGGATGTCTGGAAACCCAGTACTATTTTTATGTGTCATGCAATAATAAATGAAAAGCGTTCTGTGTTCCAAAACGGCTACTGTTTGTGTATTTTGGGCAGGCAACGCCGTCAGGATTAAAAAAGGAATCAGGTGCGAATCCTGAGCAGGTTCGGTTCGCGGCTTTTGTCAGAAGCTGAAAGTCGCGACCGGCAATCCCGCTACTGTATGCGCAAAGTGCGCAGCTTCACGCTATGCGTGGGCGAAAGCCGGCCACTGGAATCCGGGAAGGTAAAGCTGCGGGCGTAGAGGCAAAATCCTCTGGAATGCGTAAGCCAGAAGAATGACTTGGAGCGCTTTGATGTAAAATGCCTTACAGTGTGCTTGTAGGAAAGTTTACAGTAATATTACAGAAAAACGGCTGTGATAATCTGATAAAATGGATTATTACGGCTTTTTTATTGACATTCTTGTCACGTCAGCAAAAAAAGGAGGTGCTTACCTGGTAAAAGAACGGAGTTTTTATAGGAGAAGATTCCTAATCAATAATGTCTTATGACCAAAGTGAGGAAAAAATATGAAATACACGATGAAAAGATTTCTGTCTGCCCTTTTAACTTTAATACTCTTCTTGAGCCTTTTGCCGTCTGCCGCTTTCGCCGCAAACGACCTTAAAGTCTACATAGATTTTGAGGGATACAATTTAGGCCAGGGCTTTTATATTGAACCGACAGCATTGGAGTTCGCGGACGGCGCTACGGCGGCGGACGCGACGATAGACTTACTGGGACGGATGGGGCATGAATACGATGCCGGCGGAAACGGGGAAACTTTTTTTCTGTTGGCGGTAAAAGGTTTTGGCACAGAAAATGCCATTATACCAGCTTACATACCTGCTGACGAAAGCGCACCGACTACCGAAAACAATGTCGGCAACAGCGACGACTGGCTTGGAGGAGGAGACTACAGCCCTATGTCCGGCTGGCTGATAACGGTCAATCACAAAATACTCGAAACCAGCGCCGCGGAGTACGTGCTGAAGGACGGCGATGTACTCCGCTGGCAATTCACGGTGTGGGGGTTTGGGGCCGACTTTGGAGTCATGCAGAGTTGGGGAGGTGACCCGTATTATACACACGATGATAAAACCGCCCTCATACAGGCTCTGTTCGCAC
>JAISWS010000064.1 GCA_031270725.1 Syntrophomonadaceae bacterium
TATCCGCGCCGAAACCTCAAAACAAAGCATCAAACTCCTGAAAGAAGAAAAACTGCGCCTCCTGGCCCCTATCCTGGGCTGCGCTTTCGACGACCTGCGCCAGAGGCACCGGCGCAGAAAAATTCAGCAGACGGCGTCTTTAATAAGCGCGGCTTTCATATTTACGCTCTCTTTCGGTTCCTTTTCCACATACCAGTATATTCAAATAGACCGTGAGATGCGGTTAAAATTGCAAAACCAGTCTTACGCGCTGGCGGAATATTCCGAACGGGAGTTGGCCGACGGAAATCCCGAAACAGCGGCGCTGCTGGCGCTTGCGGCCTTGCCGCGTAACATTGACGCTCCGGAGCGCCCGCTGGTTCCGGATGCGGAAAGAGCGCTCTCGGACGCGCTCGGAGTTTATGACGCGACGGACGGATTTAAGCCCCATAAGGTCGCCGAGTTGCCTGCCGCGCCGGGAAAAGTGCTCATCTCGCCGGGGGAACGCTACGCCGCGGTCTTGTACCCTTTCACTCTGGCCGCGTATGATCCGGAGAGCGGGCAAGCCGTGGTTAAACTGTCGACGGTGCGCTCCGCTTTGAGTGACGCGGAGTTTTTATCCGACACAGTTGTTGTTTTCACCGGCGAGGATGGATTGACGGCCTATGACATCGAAAAAGGCGCGGAACTGTGGCGAGGCCGCCCCGCGACGGGGATCGCCGTGTCCGGGGATAAATCCGTGATAGCATCCGTTTACAAAGAAGAAAGCAGAGCAACCCTGTATTCGCTGGAGGGAGACGAACTCGGAGAAATTGATTTTAACGGGCGGGCGATGCGCGTCCCCGTTGACGACAGCTTTCTGAACCCGCGCGATACGCTGTTTGAACTGAACGGGGACGGCGGCACTCTGGCCGTCAGTTTCGCGGACGGCTCGCTGTCGGTGTTCGATACCGGAACAAACGAGGAAATCCCGCTCTATCTCCCTTCCGGGGCTATCCATTTCAGCGGCGGATTCTATCGGAACCTTTTGGCTTTCGCGGTGGTGGAAAAAGAGCCGTATCATTCCGCTTTCATTGTTTGCGACCCGGAAACCGGAGAGACGGTCGCGCGGTATGCGTCTGATTCGTCCCGGTTTATTCCTTTAGTTGCGAATACGGGGCTGTATGTCGCTTTTGAGGAGCAAATCATGGCCGTAGACGAGCGGACGGGCGCGGTTTCTCACGCGGTCTCCGCCGGCGGACGCGTGGAAACATTCAGAAAAAACCAAGACACTTTTCTCATCTGCGAAAGCTCCGGGCCGTACAGATTCGCCGGCTCGAACACGAGGGTGTATCAATCCGGCTATGCCTGCCACTTTGCGGACGTAAGCGAAAACTACGCTTTAACGGGCGGTTACGACGCCAAGACCGTGCGAATTTTGAAACGCGTGGATTATTCCGGGGAAACATTGCTGAATTATGACCCCGCGTATCGTTTTTCGGAGGCCAAAATAAATCCCGTGACCGGTCTCGCGGCGTTTTACTCCTATAATGGCTTGCGGCTCTGCGATTTGCGGGGAAATATCATAGCGGAAGCCCGCTTTCCCGATCCCCTGTCCGTCAAAGACACCCAATATGATGAGCAAAGCGGCAATGTGGCGGTGCTGTACGAGGATCGGTTTAGTCTCTATTCCGGCGCCGACGCTTCGCTGCTTTTGGAAAAGCAGGGAGCGCAGTCCGTATTTTGGACGGAATTCGGCGTGAGCGTACTGGAAGCGGACGGTACGGTCACGTTATATGATCCGGCGTCGGCGCGTCCTTTGCTGACAAAATCGACGAATCCCGGCGCCGATTGCGCCCTGCCGATAGGCGGAGGGCTGCTGACCGTCGAAAACGGGCGCGTGTTTTTTGACGGGAGCGGCATCGAGTCCGGGAAACTCACGGGTGCGGGCAGGATCGGCGGTGACGGCTTTGCGTTCGCCGTCTCCGACGGCGCAAACGGCGCGGTGTTCACGGCGGAAGACGGCATTCCCGACAGAAGCTTTACCTTTGAGGTAATTGGGGAATCGGAAGCGTATTTCACCGGCGGATATGTTTTCATTTCCCCGACGCACGGCGACGCGGCGGTCTACACCTTGGACGGAGTATTTGTCCGCGCCTTTGCCGAACCCGGGTTTTTGGCGGAAACGGAGGAACTCGGCGAATATATTGCCGCCGGATATGTTTCGTCGTCCTCCGAACGGTATACCTTGCTGCTGGATTCCGCGACACTGGAAACGGTTGCGTATCTGCCGGGTTTTTTGGGGGAAACGGACGACGGAACCCTGGTTCTTGACAGCGGCGGCGGCTTGAGGACGGTCAAACTCCTGAACATTCGGGAACTTACGGATATGGCAAAAGAACGGCTCGGCGGCAGAACGCTGACGCCGGACGAAAAACATAAATTCAACGCGAGGTAAGGTTTAATGAAATTGAAAGAATTGGCGAAATACAGGCATATCACAATCCAATGCCACGACATTCCCGACGCGGACGCGATTTGCTCCGGTTTCGCGTTGCAATGCTATTTGCGCTCATTCGGCGCGGACGCCGGATTGATCTACGGCGGAACGGCAAAAATTTCCAAGCCAAGTTTGCTTATACTGCTGGATATGCTGAATATTGAAATCAGCCATGCCGAAGAACTGCCGCCGGAAACGGATTTAATCATCACCGTGGACTGTCAACGCGGCGCGGGAAACGTGAAAAATTTTGACATCCCGCTCGGCGCGGCCGTCGTCGTGATCGACCACCACCGTCCGGAAATACCGGAGAACGAAAACACAATCATACGGCCGCACTTGGCAAGCTGCGCCACGCTTGTCTGGGATTTGCTGCGCAAAGAGAACTTTGCTATGGACAATCGTATCCAAACCGCTCTTTATTACGGCCTGTTCTCCGACACCAACGGCCTCTCCGAAGCGCGGCACCCGCTGGATCGCGACTTGGCGGAAATACAGCATGACGCCGGCTTAATAAAAAAACTCAAAAACTCCGCCATCACCCCCGATGAACTGGACATAATAAGCGGCGCGCTGCGAAAACGTGAAATCATAGAAAACATCGGCCTGTTCCAGGCACAGCCCTGCGACCCTAACCTGTTAGGCTTCACCAGCGACATAGCCCAGCAGAGCGTTGGCATAGACTGCTGCGTAGTATACTGCCTGCAGCGGCATGGCATAAAACTGTCGGTGCGCAGCGGCGCCAGGGAAATAATGGCCAGCGAAATAGCGGGGCACATCTGCCGTGGGGCAGGCAGCGGAGGGGGCAATATTGAAAAAGCGGGAGGCTATATCGGCTTCAAGGAACTGGCGGAAATATCCGGGGGTACGGCGCCGGAAGATTATCTGAAAAACCGCGTTAAAAATTACCTGGACAGCTATACCTTAATTTACGCGGGGAACAACAGCGTAAATTTCGGAGCGATGCCGCTGTACAAAAAACTGCCGCTTCCGGCCGGCTACGCTAAAAGTACGGATATCTTCCCGGAAGGGAGCAAAATCACCGTCCGCACCCTGGAAGGGGATATAGACACCGTCGCGGATAAGGACACCTATCTGATGATTGGCATACAGGGGGAGGTATACCCCATACTGCGGGAAAAATTTGAAAACGGCTATACCGTCTCGGATAACAAATACCTGCGGAAAGCGGAATATATACCCACGGTTTTAAACCGGGTCACCGGCGAGCGGGCGGAAATCACGCCCGCCGCGAAATCCTGTATTCCCAGAGAGGGCAAAATTGTGCGCGCGGAAATGCTGGCAAAAGATACGAAGGTTTTCAGCTACTGGGATACGGAAAGATACTTTTACGGAGGCAAGGGGGATTATCTGGTCGCTAATGAAGGTGATTACGGGGATTGCTATATAGTAGGGCGCGATATATTCGCGGAAAGTTATGAGAGGCTATGACGGAGCGCGATTACAAAAACTGAAAAATTCAGCTGAAGCGGGAAAAAAATTTCAGCTTAGAAGCAAAAGGCTTTGAAGAGGTGTATGGAAGCGGGGAAGAGCGGTTTAATTTCGGCTTCAATTTATTATATAAATTCATTTTCCCGTTTATAAAATGTCAATATACTAAAAATTTTACTTAACACTTGACCTTTTTTACTATATTTAATATACTAACTCTTGCAGGGTAAAAAGCCCTCGGGCCTATAGCTCAGCTGGAAGAGCTACCGGCTCATAACCGGTTGGTCCCAGGTTCGAGTCCTGGTAGGCCCACCATGGCCCCTTGGTCAAGCGGTTAAGACACCGCCCTTTCACGGCGGTAACAGGGGTTCGAGTCCCCTAGGGGTCACCATTTTTTGGGCGATTAGCTCAGCTGGGAGAGCACCTGCCTTACAAGCAGGGGGTCGGCGGTTCGAGCCCGTCATCGCCCACCAAGATAAAGAGCATGGACAGATTGGGGATTTTATAATATCCTGGTCTGTCTATTCTTTTTTAAAAAATTAAAAAGGGCGGAGGTTCCGTCAGAAATCCTTCAAAAATATTTTTTCTATTTTCTTAGCCGTGGCTTTTTCGCGGGGCCTTTCTGGTGGTTTTATAAAAAATACGATAAAAAAGGGGAACTAAAATTCATCAGTTAAAAATTAACGGAAAGAACGGTAAAAGCGTTTGGCAAGAGCTGCCGGGTTAATCTACTCTTTTTTTTCATAATCCGCCGCTTCTGCTTCCGCTTTTTTTAAAGCTTCAATTTTTTTGGCCTGTTTAGGGCGGTAATACAGAAAATAATAAGCGAAACACGCGATAGCCCCTATCACAATCGGACCTAAATACATATGATCACCTCGCCCCCTGTTTTTTGCGATAACATTTCCTATATCGCCATTTTAAAACAATGGCGATTTTTGTTCAACTGAATTTCGGGAACGGCTTTAAGCTAATCCGGCCTGTTCCAGGATATTAGTGATCTGCCGCGCTTTATTCATGGTATACATATGAATCCCCGCGACTTTATCGGCTACAAGATCGCTGATTTGTCCGGCGGCGTAATCTATGCCGGCTTTTTCCATATCAGCAGGATTATCTCCATATTTATCCACAATTTTTATTAGCTTAGCGGGCATGGAACCGCCGTTCAGGTAAATCATTTTTTTGATTTGATTAGCGTTGAGGACCGGCATAATCCCAGGGACAATCGGACAGTTGATATTTATACTCAGGCATTTGTCAATAAAATCAAAATATATCCTGTTATCAAAAAACAGCTGGGTTATTAAAAAATCCGCGCCGGTCTCCACTTTATTTTTCAGATGATATAAATCCTCTTTGAGACGGCGGCAGTCAGGATGGCCTTCCGGATGGGCGGCGGCGGCTATGCCGAAATCCCCTTGGGCTTTTATAACTTCAATGAGCTCATTAGCGTAGTGATAAGTACAATTTTTTATATCAAAATCAGGAGTTTCCGGCAGATCTCCTCTGAGGGCCATAATATTGGTTACGTCCTTGTTTTGCAGTTCGGCTAATATATTTTCCAGTTCTTGGGAAGTGTGGTTTACACAAGTTAAATGGGCTTGCGCTTCAATGCCGTATTGTTGTTTGATACGGGCGGCGATGCCGACTGTCCGCGCCCGGTTATAGCCTCCAGGGTAAGTAATGCTGATGTAATGGGCGTTTAGTTTTACGAGTTCGTCTAAAGTATAGAAAACAGTTTCTATAGGATAGATCATACTGGGAGGAAATATTTCCAAAGACAACACTGGTTGTGATGAACGGTAAAACTCTATTATTTTCATTTTTTCAACTCCGTATGCGTTGTTTTTTGCCGGCGGTCACACACATTTTATAAATTATTTATCAGAACGTCCGCGAATCCGGAGCAGCTTACTTCAGTAGCTCCGTCGGTCAAACGCGCGAAATCATAAGTAACTGTTTTTTCGGCAATGGTTTTTTCCATGCTCCTGATTATTAAATCAGCCGCTTCAGGCCATTTCATATAGCGAAGCATCATTTCTCCCGATAAGAGCACGGAAGAAGGGTTTACCTTGTTAAGGCCGGCATATTTGGGCGCGGTGCCGTGAGTAGCCTCAAAGACAGCGTGGCCGGTTATGTAGTTTATATTCGCGCCGGGGGCAATGCCTATCCCGCCGACCTGGGCCGCTAAAGCGTCGGATATATAGTCGCCGTTTAAATTCATGGTGGCTACCACGTCAAATTCTTTTGGCCTCGTCAGGATTTGCTGTAAAAAAATATCGGCGATAGTGTCTTTTATGATAATTTTACCTTGCTTTTCCGCTTCTTCCAGGGCTTTATCAGCGGCGCCGGACCCTGAATTTTCACTTATGCGGTCATATTGTCCCCAGGTAAATACTTTATCGCCATATTCCGCTTCAGCTAATTCAAACCCCCAGTTTTTAAAAGCGGCTTCAGTGAATTTCATTATATTGCCTTTGTGTACTAAAGTGACGCTTTTCCGGTTATGTTGAAGCGCGTATTCTATGGCGGCTTTAATTAAACGTTTACTTCCGCCTTCCGAGATAATTTTTATGCCGATGCCGGCTTTTTCATGAAAAGGGCTTGACGGTACCCCCATGTCTTCGTGTAAAAAGCGCATTACTTTCAGTTCCTCGTCAGAACCGGCCGCGTATTCGATGCCGGCGTAGATGTCTTCGGTGTTTTCTCTGAATACGACGATGTCAGTATCTTCCGGCCTCTTCACCGGTGAAGGCACTCCGGCAAAATAACGGACCGGACGCAGGCAAACGTACAAATCCAGCTTTTGTCTGAGCGCGACGTTCAGCGATCTGATACCGCCGCCGACCGGAGTGGTCAGAGGCCCTTTGATAGCTACCATATATTCTTTTACCGCGTCTAAAGTAGACTGCGGAAGCCATTCTCCGGTAAGTACGAAAGCTTTCTCCCCGGCATACACTTCTTTCCATATTATTTGTTTCCGGCCGTTATAGGCTTTGGCTACCGCCGAGTCTAAAACGCGTGACGCCGCCGCCCAAATATCAGGACCGGTACCGTCGCCTTCAATAAAAGGAATGACCGGATGATCCGGCACTTTAAGGGAATTGTTTTCAAAAATTATTTTCTCACCCAAATCAGACATGTGTTACCCTCCTAATTAATATCATAATATTTACGCCAGTTTTTCCAGAACCTGCGCCAGTAATTTGTTGACGGCGGCCGGGTTAGCCTGGCCTTTAGTAGCTTTCATTACCTGACCGACAAAAAATCCGGTCGCTTTGCTTTTGCCGTTTTTATAATCCTCGGCTACTTTGGGGTTATTGGTGACGATTTCCTGAATTAAAGGTAAAAGGTCATTTTCAGAGGAAATTTGTTCCAGCCCTTTTTCTTTAATAATGGTTTCAGGC
Source organism: Syntrophomonadaceae bacterium (assembly GCA_031270725.1). Taxonomy (GTDB): domain Bacteria; phylum Bacillota; class Syntrophomonadia; order Syntrophomonadales; family Syntrophomonadaceae; genus JAISDD01. The sequence continues at coordinate 7,321 of JAISWS010000064.1, forward strand.
TCCTTGCCGGTATGGAATATTTCTTCAAAAATAGCCTTAGCCATTTTACCGCTGATGATTCCCTGTTCCTGCAAATTAAGCATGGAAGCTAAACGGGAAGGGGTGGCCAGGCATTGCTCGATTTCCATGTTTTCCTGGTTAAGCAGGCGGCTTAAATCTCCCATCATCCAATTGGAAATGGTTTTAGCGTCTTTGAAAGAAGCCAGACATTCATCGAAAAAACGTAAATGTTCAGGGGTTGACGTGATAAAAACCGCGTTGTAGGCGGAAAGGCCGTATTGCTCCATGAGACGGGCTTGCGCCTGATCAGGTAATTCCGGCATTTCTCTTTTTATTTCTTCTATCCAGCTTTTATCAATAATCAGGGGCAACAAATCCGGTTCGGGAAAATATCTGTAATCATGGGCATCTTCTTTACTGCGCATGGAGCGGGTTATTTGTTTTTCTTCATCCCAGGTTCTGGTTTCCTGGACGATGGTTTCCCCGTCTTCGATAGCCTCCATATGGCGTCTGGCTTCGTAGGCGATAGCTTTTTCCAACGCTTTGAAGGAGTTGAGGTTTTTTATTTCCGTGCGGATGCCGAACTCTTTTTCGCCCGACGGCCTGACCGAAACATTAGCGTCACAGCGCAATGACCCTTCCTGCATTTTGCAATCGGATACGCCTATAAATAACAGGATCGAGCGCAATTTTTCCAAATAAGCGCGCGCTTCCTGAGCGGTGCGCAGATCCGGTTCAGAGACTATTTCCAGCAGGGGGATTCCTGAACGGTTTAAGTCTACTAAAGAAAAAGCCGTGGTAGTTATATCCCCGTTATGAACCAGTTTACCCGCGTCTTCTTCTAAATGGGCGCGGGTGATGCCAATGATTTTGGATCCGTTTTCCGTTTCTATTTCCAAATGGCCTTTAAGACAAACAGGCAATTCATATTGGGAAATCTGATAGGCTTTAGGCAAATCGGGGTAAAAATA
>JAISWS010000066.1 GCA_031270725.1 Syntrophomonadaceae bacterium
CCATCCTCCTTAATTTATGCGGACGCAAAATATATTGTCAATATAATAACATAAATATATGATTCTATAAATAAAAAATATTACTATATTGACATATTTATATTACTACAGTAATATAAATATTAACTTTAAAAATAGAAACTATTTCTAAAAGGTTAATCACAAAATACTGGAGGATATGTCGTGGATAAATCGGATCACGCGAGAGTTTTGTACGCGAACAGGCAGAAGATTTTAGGGAGCAAAGGGCTTTTGGCGTTCATCGTGCTGATGAATATGTTTATCCCCCTTTCCACCGATTTATATTTACCGGCTCTGCCGAAAATGAATCTGTACTTTCACAGCAGTGCGGCTGTTACCAATATGACTTTGAGCGTTTTCTTCGTCTGCTATGCCGCCGGTATTTTATTCTGGGGCCCTGTCAGCGATAAATACGGCCGTAAACCGGTTATTATCATCGGCAGCGCGATTTACGTCATCAGCTGTATCGCCTGCGCCATGTCCGTTAATATTTATTTTCTCATTCTGGCCCGGGCTTTTCAGGGAATTGGCGGGGGAGGCATTACTTCGGCGTCCACCGCGATTATTAAAGATGTCTACTCAGGGAAAAAACGGGAAACGATTTTAGCCGTTACCCAGTCCATATCAGGGCTGGCGCCAGTGCTGGCTCCGGTGGCCGGCGCCTGGATTCTGCTCGTTACCGACTGGAGGGGCGCTTTTTGGGCTCTGTTGGCCATCAGCCTGGCAAACGCGTTCCTGGCTTTTCTTTATGAAGAAACACTGGCCGAAACGGAAAAATACCGAGGAAACCTGCGCGGAGTCATGAGCCGTTTGTTCATCGTGATAAAAAACAAAAGTTTTTCCATACCTGCCGTTATTTTTTCCTTGAGCTCTTTGCCATTTATGGGCTTTATCACCACTTCTTCTTATGTGTACGTAGATTATTTCGGCCTTAGCGAGCAAAAATACAGCTATTATTTCGCCGCCTGCGCCTTGATTTCTACCATGGGGCCTATCATCTACGTCCGTTTTTTAGCCAGTTTCCATAAAAGCAAATTCGTCCTCGGGTATTATACTTTAACCGTTTTCTGCGGTTTGTTATTTATTTTCCTGGGCCGCTTATCGCCTCTGCTCTTTTTCATGTCCGCGGTTGTATTTTCTTTATTCTACGCGATGATTCGTCCTTTCGGTATCAGCCTTCTTTTTGAGCAGCACGACGGGGATACCGGTTCGGCTTCCGCGGTAATCAATACTGTATTTATGGTCGCCGGAAGCATAGGTATGACTATTACCGCCTTACCTTGGGGAAATATCGTTGCGCGGCTGGGCCTTTTTACAACATTTATATCCTGTATCGCGCTTGTCGCCTGGTTTCTGTTTTTAAAATCCGGTATCCCCTGTAAAGGCGTTAAAGATTAATTAGTGAATCCGAAAGTCAGAGTCCCGACGGACGATACCTTGTTTTTTAGTTGCTCTTTTTACTGTAGTAGTTCAACCTGACAATTATCAACTTCAAAATATTGATATACCGCCGCGGTAACATTTTCACGTGACGGAATAATATCAATCAAAGCGCGCTTCATATTTGCCCGGGTTTTGCAACCGGATTAAAGTCCGGCGAATATGGCGGTAAGAACAGCGCTTTCAGCCCGTGGCGGCAAACGGGGGTTTTTAGTCTATTTTTGTTTTTGGGATAGAAAGAGGCGTTATCCGTTATTGCTGCCGTCCATTTGGGAACTGATTCCACGGACGATTTTCTGAGCCATTCCACAAAAAACACACTGGTGGTGTCTTCCGTATAACGCAAGGGCTTTATAATTTTATGCCGGGTTTTGCCGCTATGACGTTTGTACGCTGATATTTCCTTCTTTTCATTTGCCAAGAAAGCGTAACAAAATATTTTCATTAAAAAAAGTAAAAAATACCCCGCGTGTTGTGCTTTGTCGAATTTTCCGCTTTTTTACTTTTCTTCCCGTTTTTTGTTCCTGTAATTTTATACGCTTTTTTTATTTCGTGATACCGGCGCCTTGCGGCACAAAGCCGTCAAGGTTATAATCGGGCTTTTTTAAGGGCAACCCTCGCCGGGCGGTTTCCGGGCCACTATTTACCAATAAATTACCAATGAAGCGGAAATCTTTTTAAAATTTTTATTTCGAATTTTTTTTGTATTGACATCTATGTCTGGATGAGGTACTATTATTCACGCAGATGTTAGTTAAAGCTAACTGTCAATGCTGATTCCGTACGGTTATCGTAAACCATCATTTTCTGAATTACCGGGGAATGGCGGAAATGATTATAATACTTGATGTTGCCGTCACTGGAGATACGCGCCGGATGAGCCGCTCACAATCAATACGGTAACGCGTCAAAAACATAAAGGAGACATAAATTTGAAAAAAGTATTTGCTGTTATTATCCTTATTCCGCTTTTAATCGGCGCATTTACAACAAACGCTTCCGCCGCTTACAATTCATGGAACGAAGTTGTTGATGAAATGGAAGAAGTCTGTAATGAAGCCTATGGCATTTATGTATCAGGAGACGTCAGCGCCGCCAAAGCTCAGGTGGACGTCGCTTATTTCAGCTATTACGAAAAAATAGGTTTTGAAAGGACTGTAATGGCCTATATATCCGGTGACCGCGCCGCGCAAGTGGAATATCAGTTCAGCTTTATAAAGAAGGCCATGACCGAAGGCCAGTCCAACAGTGAAATCAAAGCGTCCCTGGATAAGCTGGTGCAATTTCTGCGCGAGGACGCTAACCAGTTGGACGGAAAAGAAGAAAGCGCGGCCGCTGTTTTTACCGCTTCACTGTTAATTATTGTCAGAGAAGGTTTTGAGGCCATCATCATTGTGGGGGCAATCATCGCTTATCTAATAAAGAGCGGCAATGCCCAGAAAACCGGAGCGGTTTACTGGGGTTCGCTCATCGCGCTGGGCGCAAGCGTCCTGATGGCCGTAATCTTAAATCGCCTGTCCGCTATCAGCGGCGCGAATCAGGAAATCATTGAAGGAGTAACCATGCTCATCGCGGTCGCCGTTCTCTTCTATGTAAGCAACTGGATGGTATCAAAAGCGGAGGCCGCCGCTTGGAGCGGCTATATTGAGGGCCGGGTTGAAGGCTCCATCACCCAAAACAGCGTTTTTTCATTAGCTTTTGCGGCTTTTCTCGCGGTCTTTCGCGAGGGCGCGGAGGTGATTCTCTTCTATCAGGCTCTGCTTGCGGACACGCAGACTTATTTTAATATGATTTGGCTGGGGCTTGGGATTGGCGTCGTCGCTCTTGTTGTAATCTACGTACTTATCCGCGTTTTAAGCATCAGGCTTCCGCTGAAGCCCTTCTTCCTGGGTACCAGCATATTGTTAGCTATTATGGCTATTTCTTTTGTGGGTTCCGGCGTCAAAGAACTTCAGGAAGGCAATGTAATTGGGGTGACTCCTTTATCAGGAATTTCTTCCGTTGATATACTGGGCATTTATCCCACACTTGAAACGCTTATTCCACAGGCGCTCTTAATCTTAGTTACCATCGTTACTTTCGCGCTCCAAATCAAAAATTGGAAAAAAGCGAGAGAGGGGGCATAAGACGAAAAAAATGTTAAATAAGGCGGCACAGGTATTATAAAATTTCATGTGCGTGCTTTTAGAAAATCCACACAAAATAATTTTTCAGGAGGTTATAATCATGAAGGCAAGAAAATCACACGTACTTATTCTTATGTTGGTGTTTGCGTTATCTATTTTCGCGCTGGGCGCTTGTTCCAGCAATTCGCAATCATCGAACAACACCCCCCCCAGTACCAGTACCGGCAGCGGAAACACAAGTTCGGTCGCGCCCGGCGAGGCGGCTGGTTTTGAAGAGTTTCCTCTCGGCGATGACATTGTACTTGGCCCGCTGAATGTAGCCGGCGTTTATTTCCAGCCGGTTGACATGGAACCGGTCGGTAACAGTCTTCCGGCGTCCGAGGCCGATATGCATCTGGAAGCGGATATTTCCGCTGCCCCCAATGACCTTGGCTACGGTGTAGGAGATTTCGTTCCTAATTTGACGGTTAAATATGAATTAGTCGCGGAAAACAACAGTGTTACCGAGGGTAATTTTATGCCTATGAACGCGAGTGACGGTCCGCATTACGGAGCTAATGTCAAATTTCCCGGCGCTGGAACTTATAAAGTCCGTTTCATCATTACCAATCCGGAAGCTCAGGGCTACCTGCTGCACGTTGATAAAGAAACCGGTGTGGAAGGCCGTTTCTGGAAAGAACCTCTGGTTGCGGAATGGGACTTTGATTTTGTTCCCAGAACATGGTAATTTAGTTGTAGTTATATAAATCTATTAATCAGCTGTCACTAATGCGTCCGTGTTTCAGATCGGCGCACTTAGTGACAGTGCGGGTTATACGAAAGATTTTACAGAAAAAAACAAGGGACGGTATCAATATTCGCTATGATGAAATATCTGCTGCAGGTCGTACAAAATTCTCTTAGCGCCGCGATTATTTTAGCGCTGGTATTCGCGTTGTTATACAATGGAAAAGGCGCCGGAGCAAATCAAAAAAAATGGATTGCCGCAGGTTCTCTTGCCGGAAGCGTTTTTGCTCTGACGCTGGCGTTTTTAAAAAGCACAACTGTACTGATCAACAGGGAATACTGGAATATAGGCATACTGTCCGTGTCAGTTATTGCCGGCATTGTATTTATTATGTTTTTATGGGGATTTCTCAAAAACAGACGCCCGAAACTGTATAATGTTTTGCTTTACTCTTCAGGCGCTGTGTTTTGCGGAACTTTGCTTTTCTACACATTGCCGGATATATTTCTGTACCCGGCAGAGTTTTTAATGATGGGAGAAAGCGCGTTCAGCACAGATTTTCTGTTTAAGCTGATCGGATACGCAGCCGGATTGCTGCTGGTTTTTCTTGCCGGCCTTTCTTTGTTCAAAGCGGGAATAAGTTTGCCCGCTAAAACGCATATGGCGCTGCTGACCATCGGGATCGGCGTCAACGCCGTCAACCAGATTTTGAAAGTCACGCAATCGCTGTATGCCCAGCGCGTCATTCCCACATCGAGGTTTTTGTTCAATATCCTGAAGCAGGCCGTCAACTATAACGATTATTTTCTGTATTTGATTATGGCGGTTACATTCATGATTCCCGTGTTCCTGTGGATTAAAAATTACACCCCGAAAGGGCCATACGCGAATCCCGCTGAACACCGGAAATTTAAAGCCGCTTTGCGCAGGAAAAGGCGCTGGAGCGCCGCTGTCGTATTTTGTTATATACTTGCCGTATTATGCCTTACAGTGGTTAAAACTTATGAAGCGCGGGAGGTTGTCTTGTCTCCTGTTGAACCGATGAATATAACCGGCGGTGAAATAACCATACCTTCCGCCAATATCAACGACGGGCACCTGCACCGTTTTATGTACACAGCGTCGGACGGAACAGAAGTGCGTTTTATTGTAATCAAAAAAAATGAAACCGCTTACGGCGTCGGGCTTGACGCTTGTGATATCTGCGGGCCTACCGGTTATTACGAACGAAAAGACGAAGTCATCTGCAAGCTCTGCGATGTGGTGATGAATAAATCCACCATCGGCTTCAAGGGCGGATGCAATCCCGTACCGTTAGCCTATACGATGGAAAACGGAAATATGGTTATACAAACCGCGCATTTGGAAAAAGAAAAAGGACGATTCAGATAAGGAGGCGGGGAAATGTTCTGGAGAATGGTTAAAGGCGCGCTGTTCCGGCAGAAAGGCAAAATGCTTATGATAGCGTTCACAATTGCTCTGGGCGCTTCTCTCTCAACCGCTATGCTCAATGTGATGCTGGATGTTGGGGATAAAGTAAATCAGGAGCTGAAAACTTACGGCGCCAATATCAACGTCGTTCCCAAAGGCGCTTCTTTACTGGATGATTTATACGGTGTCGGCGACGGTTCCGGTTTTTCGGACAAATATTTAAAGGAATCTGAACTTGGAAATATCAAGACCATTTTTTGGGCTTTTAATATAGTGGATTTCGCGCCCTACTTTGAAACGAGAATCGCCCTGAACAACGCGGACGAAGAAGTAAAGCTCAGTGGCACGTGGTTTTCTTATCATCTGGAACTTCCTACAGGTGAAAGCCTCAATACCGGGATGATAAACATGAAAAACTGGTGGGACGTTTCAGGCGAGTGGATTTCCGACCTGGATACGGATTCCGCTATGGTTGGCAGTTTGTTGGCCAGCCGGTACTCTATACAGGCCGGCGATCTCATTACCGCCAATTCAGGGAACCAATCCGTATCATTACGTGTGAAAGGCGTTTTCAACTCAGGCAGCGATGAAGACAGCCAAGTGTTCGTTCCCCTGTCTGTCGCGCAAAAACTCGCGGGGCGTGACGGGCTTGTCAGCCGCGTCGAAGTGAGCGCGCTTACAACTCCGGATAATGAGCTTTCCCGGCGGGCGGCGCAAAATCCTAAAAGCCTTTCCATCAAAGAATGGGAAACGTGGTACTGCACCGCTTATGTCAGCGCTATCTGCTATCAAATCGATGAAGTTATGACCGATTCCGTGTCAAAACCTATCCGCCAGGTGGCTGAATCAGAAGGCGCTATTCTTGAGAAGACCCAATTGCTCATGCTGCTCATTACCGTCCTGAGCCTCGTGGGGTCGGCGCTGGGCATATCCAACCTTGTAACGGCCAGCGTAATAGAGCGCAGCAAAGAAATCGGGCTTTTAAAAGCTCTGGGAGCAAACAACGCTCCCGTTTCATGGCTTGTTCTGACGGAAATCCTGTTTACCGGCGTTGTTGGCGGCGTCGCCGGATATTTTGCCGGTCTTGGCTTCGCTCAGATCATCGGGCAATCAGTGTTCGGTTCAGCTATTGACATTAAGCCCATGGTTATTCCCATTGTGGCGGTTTTGATTTTTACCGTAACGCTTGCGGGAAGCGTGCCGTCAATACGGTATATGCTTTCGCTCCGCCCGGCTGAAGTATTGCATGGCAGGTGATTAAGATGAAACGACGAAATTTTTACTTAAAAATGATAACCAGTTCCCTGGTCCGGCGGCGCTCAAGAATGCTGGTAGCACTTTTGGCCGTAGCGATAGGAGCGACGGTGCTTTCCGGTATGGTTACCGTTTATTACGATATTCCCCGGCAAATGGGGCAGGAATTCCGCTCTTACGGAGCCAATTTGATTCTTGTTTCCTCCGGGGACAATCCGGCGCTTTCTATTGAAGAAACGGAACGCGCGAAAGAATATTTTCCGGCCGGAAGCGTTGTCGGGGTAGCTCCATACAGGTATAAAACCGCCAAGATTAATGAACAGCCTTTTATGATAGCGGGAACGGAGCTGTCTGAAGCGAAAAAAGCGAGCCCCTACTGGTTTGTAAACGGCGGATGGCCTGAAAGCGCCGGCGAGGCACTGATCGGCCAGGAGGTGGCGGACACTATCCGCCTGCTGCCCGGAGGCTCATTCACGCTGACCGGAACCAGTACGGACGGCGGCAGCTTTACCCGTGATTTTTCCGTGTCCGGAATTATTCAGACCGGAGGAACGGAAGAGGCTTTTATATTTATGTCTCTTGAGGATTTGGACAATCTGATAGGCGCCGGGGCTTTTGATGTCGTTGAATGCAGTATTTCGGCCACAGAAGCTGAATTAAATAACATAGCGGCCCAAATAAGCGAAAATGTCCCCGGCGTAGCTCCCCGTCTTGTCAAGCGCGTGACGCAATCCGAAGGCGCTGTGCTTGCCAAGCTGCAATCGCTCGTATATCTTGTCACGGCGGTCGTCCTGCTGCTCACTATGATTTGCGTCGCGACAACGATGATGGCGGTGGTAGCGGAACGGCGGCGGGAAATAGGTTTGAAAAAGGCTCTGGGCGCCGCCAACAAAAGCATTATTAATGAGTTTTTAGGGGAAGGCGTCTTTTTAGGAGGACTGGGCGGACTGCTCGGCGTAGCTCTTGGCTTTGTATTTGCTCAATTCGTGAGTGTCAACGTATTTCATCGCTCTATTACTTTACAGCCGATGCTGATACCGGCCACGCTCATTATGTCCTTTATTATTACCGGGCTCGCCTGCCTGGCCCCGGTCAGAAGCGCAACGGACGTTGACCCCGCGATTGTCCTGCGCGGGGAATAGGAGGAAAAATGAACTTACTGGAAATGAAAGGCGTATCGAAAATTTATGGCAATGTTCACGCATTGCAAAATATCGACCTTATTGTTGAACAAGGCGAATGGCTGGCCATTATGGGGCCGTCCGGCTCCGGAAAAACAACGATGATGAACATTGTCGGCTGTATGGATAAAGCGTCGCGTGGGTCAGTGATTCTGCACGGCGTGAATATTTCACAGGAGAGCGCGAAAAACCTGACCGCTATTCGCAGAGACAAAATCGGTCTGATTTTTCAGCAATTCCATCTGATCAATTACCTTACCGCTCTGGAAAATGTTATGGTAGCCCAGTATTATCACAGCATTCCGGATGAAGCGGAAGCTCTGCGGTCACTGGAACGCGTCGGATTAAAAGACCGCGCGAAGCATCTTCCGAGCCAGCTTTCGGGCGGGGAACAGCAACGGGTGTGTATTGCCCGGGCGCTTATCAATTACCCCATGCTGATATTGGCGGACGAACCCACAGGCAATCTTGATGAAGCCAACGAAAAAATCGTTCTTGACATTCTCAAGCAGCTGCATAAGGAAGGCAGCACTATTATTGTCGTTACCCATGACCCTGAGGTAGCGGATGAAGCGCAGAGAACCGTTGTCTTGGAGCACGGTAAAATTGCCAGAATTGTTCGGAATAATAAGGAGGTATGAAGAAAATGGCTAAAAAAACCGGCGTTTTTTTATGTTCCCTTTTGCTTGTACTCGCGCTCATTTCCGGTTGCGGAAGTTCGTCTTCATCTTATAAGGACGGCGTTTTCATAGGAAAGAGTACTGAAGATGACCGCGGCGCGTACGGCGAAGTTACGCTCACCATAAAAAGCGGCGAAATAGCCGGTTGCCAGTTCGTAACATGGCAAAAGGACGGCAGCGTCAAGGATGAAGAATACGGAAAGGTAAACGGCGTGATTGCCAATCAGGATTATTATGATAAAGCGCAGCTGGCCGTTACGGCAATGGCGCGGTATGCCGGACAGCTTGAGGAAGTCAAACGTCTGGACGCCGTTGACGTTGTAAGCGGCGCCACAAATTCCTACGATCAATTTACGGAAGCTGTCCAGAGCGCGCTGGAGCAGGCTGAAAAATAACAGCTGGGCACGGAGCCATTAGCCGCCCCTGCAACCAATACCGCCAGACGCGATAACCGTAAGGGCGCGCATAGCGCGTCCGCGTCCGTTGCCTACACCGCATACGCCCCGCCGCTGAATAAAAACGCCGCGCCGCGTAAACAAAAAGCCCCACCGGAGTTTGGAACGCTCCATCTCTGACGGGGCTTTTGCCGTTATAATTCGCGCTGTTCTTTTCCGGTATAGGAGCGGTTATTTAGCCGCCTCTATAAACCTGTGCAGCATGGCCGCGACCTCCGCTCTGGTGGCTTCGCCTTCCGGGTCGAACAGATCGTTCGGCTTGCCGCTTATTATGCCGCCGTTGTAAAGCGTCTGCACAGCGTTTTTCGCGTATCCCGCTATTTGCGCGTCGTCCGCGAAAGTAACAAACTGTCTGGTTACGGGGAACTGTTTATTGGCGTATTCAGCATAGCGCAGGAGCAGCGCCGCCAAATCCTGCCGGGTGATGGCCGCGTCCGGAGCGAATTTATTGTCTCCCACGCCGCTGGTTATGCCGCTTTCTTTTGCCCACTCGATGTAAGGGGCGTAATACCGTGAAGCCTGTACGTCGCTGAAGCTGTTCGCGGCGTAGCTGTTTACGTCCGCTCCGTAAAGCCGTCCCAGTACCGTTACGAACATGCCCCGGGTTATAGGCGCGCCCGGCCCGAAAACGGAGGCGCTCACACCCGCGAACAGACCGTTTTTATGCGCGAAAGCCACGTCGTCATAGAACCAGTCACTGTTTTTCACGTCTTCAAACGGATTGCTCCACGCGCTTGGCGCCGGAGTGCTGTCTGAGGCCGG
>JAISWS010000138.1 GCA_031270725.1 Syntrophomonadaceae bacterium
ATAAACCGTCGGCGCTTTACTGCTGTTGCCGGGAACCGCGGCGCCGCAGGAGGTTCCCATAATTATCAGCGTAAAAATTAATATTGCCAATATACATTTTTTCATATAGCCTAACTTCATTCCCGCGCCCCCGTTCCGCTTTCTTTTGTGGCCGGCAGTATTTAACTCTCGTCACGGCAAGGACATTGTCTTTGTCAATGGGCTTGCTGGCAGGTCCATTCCTTTGTCGCAATCAAAATACTTTTCACCGTTTATTATATTACATTGTACCATGATTTGGTATACAGAGTAATAATAGCGTCAGGGCGCTCAAAAGCTCGGGAAAACGCGATGATAACGTTTAACGGCGGCATAACGGAATGTCGTCCGGTTTAAGGGAAAATTCGCGAAAATTTGACGAACAAATAGTGATATTGAACTGATTTCCTGTTTTTCGCTTCCTCTCCTCCGGAGCATATAAAAAGCGCGCTATCGCCTGTTAAAATATTCCCATTTAAGACTAACATTAAAAACAGCATTGAAAGGCCAACTCCCGCCTTTCGCGAATCCACGTTATGGATGCCGCAGTTAGAAACGTTGGGCCGCCGATTGCGGACATCGTCGAAAAACGCGAACAGTTTGACGTGAACCGCGCGACGGAGGACAGCAGACAGATTTGATGTGGAGACGCGGCCGGAACCTGTGAAAGGCAATGCCGCCGTAACAGGTCACGCGAATATAAAGAGCCGCGCTATATATATTATAAATCTATTATAATTGTACAATTAGAATTTTTTGACAATTTTTAGCTCATTTTTTGTCTAATAATACATACACTGTAGGATTAATTGTACAATTTCGCGTGCTGCTAAATTTAGCCATCCGCGTTTATTTATAAATATAAACACGCTCATTACCCTGCCTATCCCCATCTCTTTTCCCGTTGGCATGTGTTGTGCATTACAATTCATTAATGCTAAATATACTAAGCATGATGTTACTTCGTTGGGACGATTTTGTTGGAACAGGGGGGATGCCGGAAAATATCGGCGAATAGTCGCGTATTTCAACATTGGCGGGTTTGGTTTATAAGACAAGATAGTTATCAAGAACGGCTCGATTACAGTTCAGAGCAGAATAATGAGCATAACGCTATTATTCAGTTCAAATATTGAATAATTTGTCCGCGTATTTTTATGTTCTTTTATGTTTCCGGTGGTTTTTGTCCAATGTAAGCTGTATCCCGTGTTAAGTGCGAATTTCCAGGTGATACACGAGTGATACAATGATACAATTGGCACTTTGCAAAATATAAAACGTCAAGTGCAAACCGCGGCGCGGCGTATAAAGCTGTAATTTTAGTTTTACCGGTTTTTGTCCGGTTACAGTGATACTCTTACGGACGCATAAGGTTTCAAAGTTATAGACATTTTACCAGCGCGGACGTAAAAGGCCACTGATACGCAAGGCAATATTAACACCTAAAACAGCAAGACAATAATCGCGGAACTGACCTGATTTCAGATAAAATCCGGCCATCTTCCGGACTTTGTGTTTATCACAAATAGGTTTTGTAGTAGCCATAATATAATAATTCCCTTTTTAAAAAATCGCTCACGCAACACTTTTTTCTATAATGTTACATACCTCCGCGCGATAAGGATTTATGGTAAAAAAAGAGCGCCGAGGTTGAGGAGGTGAGGAATATTGAAAGCGGTCGAAAGCGGCTAAAAGCCTTACAAGCCTTATAAATAGAAACAAACAACGCTCATGTAACATTGCAGCAACTATGTTAAATAAAAAACTTAACGGAAATGAAAAAGCGGTATATTGGAAAATTTGATTATATCAAATAAATCCTGATCGCGAGAAAACACGTAAAAATCGAAGAATATTTTTTATTTAAATAAGGTAGGAGGGAAATTAATTGGCACAGTATATGGATCTATATAAGGAAAAACTGCGTACCGCGGACGAAGCCGTAAAAGCTGTAAAATCCGGAGATTGGGTAGCGTACAGCCATTTTGTCATGACTCCGGTAACTTTAGACAGAGCTTTAGCTAAAAGAGTTGGCGAACTTACAAACGTTAACCTGAAAACATCCACCGGTTTTGCCGGTTCCCAAGCCGTATTAGCCGATCCGGAGCAAAAATCTTTTACGTATCACAGTTCTTTTTTCAGCCACGCCGACCGTCAGCTGGGAGATAAAGGTTTATGTTTCCATCTGACGGGCAATTACAGCCAGGAAACCGTGAATCTGTATGGAGGCTATTGCGCGGCTCCCAACGTATGTTTTCTCAAAACCACGACCATGGATAAGCATGGTTTTTTTAATTTCGGGACTTCTCCTTCTTTTGCTTACGCCAGCGCGGAATTGGCGGACATAGTAATTGTGGAGGTAAACAGCAATGTTCCCAGGTGTTTAGGAGGAAGCAACGAAAAACTGCATATTTCCCAGGTTGACTACATCGTAGAAAGCGCCAATGAACCTATGCTGGAAATACCGGTAGTAAAAGTTACGCCCGAAGATGAAAAAATCGCCGGATATATTGTTAAGGAAATTGAAGACGGGGCCTGCTTGCAATTAGGGATCGGCGGCATTCCCAACATGGTGGGGAAATACATAGCCGATTCGGATGTGAAAGATCTGGGAGGACACAGTGAGATGCTGGCCGACGCTTATGTCGACCTTTATGAAAACGGGAAAATGAACGGTAAATATAAGACTTTGGACGTCGGCAAAATGTCTTTTACTTTTGCCATGGGTTCCCAGCGTCTTTATGATTTCATGGATGACAATCCGGCTTGTGCCGCTTATGACTCAGGCTATACCAATTCTATCATGAATATCGCGGCCAATGATAAAGTAGTCAGTGTTAATAACGCTTTGCAGGTTGACCTTTACGGCTCGGTCGTCGCCGGCTCGCAGGGGTACCGCCATATATCCGGTTCCGGCGGGCAATTGGACTTTACTATCGGCGCCACTTACTCCAAAGGCGGTAAATCCTTTATATGCCTGAAAGCTACCAGAGTACGCGACGGAAAACTGATTTCCCGTATAGTACCCGCTTTGAACGGGGTAGTGACCACTCCCAGAACTTATACCATGAATATAGTTACTGAATTCGGCGTGGCTAAAATTAAAGGATTTCCTACCTGGGGAATCGCGGAAAACTTAATCAACATCGCTCACCCGGATTTCCGCGACGAATTGATAAAGGACGCCCAAAAAATGGGAATATGGAGAAGGACTAATAAAATAAGCTAGTTTCATGAAAACAGCCGTTCAATTGATTATGAGGAGGAAAGTATATGTCACCTGCGGTATTGAGCATCATAATTTTACTAGTTTGTGTAGTGTTATTCGTTACCGAATGGCTGCCGCTGATTACTACCGCGGTATTAGGCGCGACAGCGATGGCGGTGTTTGGTATTTTGACTTTCTCCCAGGCCTTCGGAGGGTTCGCCTCTGATACCGTCTTTTTAGTCGTAGGTATGGTTACCTTGGGAAACGCCATGTTTGCCACCGGAGCGGCGCAGCTTCTGGGGAAAGCCATCTTGAAAGTGGCCGGACAAAATGAAAGAGTTATCTTAGCCATATCCATGGTAGCCGCGGCCGCTATTTCCGCTTTTTTATCCAACACCGCCACTGTGGCGATGTTCATGGCTATCTTTACCGGACTGACGGCCAGCAATCGCAATCTTAAATATAAGAACCTGGTCATGCCAGTGGCGATGGCCGCGGTAGCCGGAGGAGTTTGTACCTTGGTAGGCTCCACTCCTCAGGTAATTACGCAAGGGTTATTAATCAATTCTCTGGGCAAGGGTTTTGAATTCTTTGATTTCGCCCGGGTCGGAGTGCCTCTTTGCATCATCATGATACTTTATTTCGTTACCATAGGTTACAAGGTCGGCAAAAAGGTATGGGGAGACCGTTATGACGAAGGGATGCCGGAGCTTCCCGCTTCGCAGGACACGGAAGAAAAAGAGGCGACAAACAACACTAAAATCATTATTTCTTTGGTAATTTTCGTCTTAACTATAACCGCTTTTATTACTAAAGTGTTCTCCGCCATAGGCTTGACCTGCATGGTCGCGGCCCTGCTGTGCGTTATCACCCGCTGCATTTCTCAAAAACAGGTGGTTGAGCAGATGGACTGGGTGTCCGTGGGGGTTTTAGGCGGCGCTTTAGGGTTGGCGGAAGGTCTGGCTGTGAGCGGAGGCGGGAAACTGATTGCCGACGCTTTTATCAATTTGGTGGGCATAGACGCTTCCGCTTTTGTAATATTCGCCGCCATAATGTTTATCACTGTAGTGTTGACCCAGTTTATGAGCAACACGGCTTCTACGGCCATGCTGATTCCCATTTCCATATTTATATGCCAGGATATGGGCTATAATCCCTATGCTTTCGCTATGGGCATTGTAGTGGCGGCCAATATGTCTTTTGCTACTCCAGTGGCCACCACACCTTTAACGATGACTCTGAAAGCCGGCTACCGGTTTATGGATTATGTTAAAATGGGGGGAGTATTTAACATCGTGGCTTACTTTATAGTTATCATTATTACTCCCATCTTCTTCCCCCTGATAGCGTGATATACTGAAAAATAATTTCCGAAAAGGCGGCAGGCGGGCGTTCCCATAGCTCACCTGCCGTTCGTTGTTGTTACATCAAACCTTATTCCGCGGCCGGGCGGCCATTACAGGCGCTTATTTACGGCAGGCCGTTTGTACGCTCCCGCCGCCTTTTCAGTCCCATCCTTCTTCCTCCAGGCGCTTTCGCGGCAGCCGCAGACTGTGTTGCCGTTCCCGGTAATCCGGCAAAACCGCCGCCACAATCGCCCAAAAACGCCTGGAATGGTTCATTTCCGTGAGGTGAGCCAATTCATGGACGATAACGTAATCAATGGCAGGGCCGTCAGCCATGATCAGCCGCCAGGAATAATTTATGCTCCCCCGCGCGGAACAGCTTCCCCAGCGGGTTTTAGCGGAACCGATTTTTATCTTGGAAGGCGCGGCGCCTGTCTTTTCCGCCAGCTCCATAGTGCGGGCGGTGAGATAATCTTTGGCCAGCCGCTGATACAGCCGCTCGGCTCCGCGCTTTATCCGCTCCGGCGTGAGGCCGCGCGGGAAGCGGAACTGGCCGCCGCTCCAGTAAACCTCGTCCCCGTCAGCCGGAACGATAGGATATTCCTCGCCGCGCAGGGTCAGGCTTTTACCGTAGGTCAGGCGAAATTCCGCTTTCTTTTTCAGACGCTCCAGCGCCGTGCGCAGAGAGTCCTGAATCCATCGCTCTTTAGAGGTTACAAAACGGTCGATTTCCGCCCTGGACGCCTTTAACGGCGCGCGCACTTCCAGCGCCGCTTCCGGCGTAACGCGCAATCGCGAGGTTTTACGGTTGGAGAGGATCAAGGCGGATTCCCGCATGTTTCCGGTTTCCTTTCCAGAGATAAACCGCGTCCGCTACCGGCGCGGGCTGATTTTTGCGAATACGGACAAGTTTTCTTTCGTTATGATTTCGGTTTTTTCCGCCGGAACCCTTTTTCGCTTATCCTTATTTTTCCGTAATCCGGCCGCCGCCTG
>JAISWS010000143.1 GCA_031270725.1 Syntrophomonadaceae bacterium
GCGCGAGAGTATATTAAGCCAGGCCAGGGAGGATTGCCGCAACGGTATTTTCTCTCCCTCCAAGCCTTGATCTATATCATTTTGCAGTTGGCTAAGCGCTTGGTAATACGCGTTAGCGGCCAGCTTGTTGAGCCTGATTTTATAATCGTTGGCCGCTTGCGTTTCCATATTCACAAACATTTCCGCCTTGCCTCGGCTTATGACTGCCGCTGCGGCTTTGCGTAATCTGTCTTCGTATGGATTAAGCGTACGGGGTAGTTTTATCGTCAGGTCATTATAGCGGTGGTTAACCGATTTTATCTCTATGGAAAACTTTCTGTCAAAAGCGGTCGCTTCCCCTTTGCCATAACCTGTCATACTGTTTGGCATCAGATCTTTTCCTTTTCTAAACGCAGTTTTATTATGCGGCGCAGCTCACGTTCTATATTCCAACATTTTTCCGGATCACACTCGCCTTGTATTTGCACCGTGTAGTCGGCTACGCTAAGGTTGATAAGCCCCACCACTTTGGGCTGGCCGTGCAATCCTGGCATTTGCGGTACGAGCAGCATTTCGTCGCTCAAAATATTAAGGATTTTATCAACCGGTTGGGCTGCGGGAAAGGTGAGGTTTATAGTTGGCCGCTTATAGTATTTGCTTTTGTTGGTAACAACAGTTACCGCGCTGTTGGGTATAATATGCAGGTCGCCGTTAGCGTCGCGAATTTTCGTGGTGCGCACGCCCAGGCCCTCGATAATGCCGGACATACCGTTTACAGTGATGATATCGCCCACATTATATTGATTTTCCAAAAGTATAAATACGCCTGTGAGCACATCTTTAACGATTGTTTGCGCGCCGAAGCCTATTGCGACGGATCCAATGCCGGCCACGGCCAGAATGGATTCTACCGCTACTCCGAACGTGGCAAGCACCTGGCAAATGATAAAAAACCAGCATATGTACCTCACAAAATTGCGCAGCAGCGATTTTAATGTGTCTGTTTTTGCCCCTGCGCGGCTTGGCAGACGAAAAAACTTTTCTATGGCTTTGCGCAGCACGTAGCTCAATATTAAGCCTATGGCGACTATAATCGCGCTTTCCGCTACTTTAAGCCCGATAGCCCACATAATGTTAATAAAATTGTTGTCTGCGACTGTGCCTGGCAGCGCGCTAAACGCTCCATTTAGCACGGAGGACGACTCATTCACCAATATTTCTCCCCATTTACCATAAATTTTCTATAGTTTATCATTAATACAGCCATCGCGCAACAAAAGAAAATTAGCAGACAGTCCCATACAACAATCCTAAAAATACAAAAAAGGCGTTGATGCCGCTGCTTGTGCGGCTTCCCGCCTTTTAATTTTTTTTAACTGTTTAAAACGGGATTGTAACACAGAAAAAAAGGAAATTTCTACCTCCTGCTAACTAAAACATATAGAAACATATGTATATAGAGTTTTCCTGCTTCATCGTGTCCTGTCCTGCCGAAGCTACTACAGTTTGATATAACACTCCACAGGCGTAAATTCCCATGTTAGCCCACGGTATAAATAATAATCACGCTGTTTTATACTCAGTGCATCTTTCAAGATTTATGGCGGCGTTTAGATCTCTGTCTATTTGAATGCCGCAATCACAGATGTATACCCTGTCTTTCAGCTTTAAATCAGCTTTTTTCTTTCCGCACTTTGAACATAATTTGCTGCTCGGATAGAATCTGTCGGCTACCCTTAATTCAATATCAAATTGTTTACACTTGTATTCAAGCCATTTGCGAAAATAATAAAAGTTCTGACCGGCAATTGCCTTAGACAGATGTTTATTTTTCATCATGCCGGATATGTTTAAATCCTCAATCGTTATGTATTTTGGCTTGGTTTTCACTAAAATACGAACTACATATCTGACATATTCCTGCCTTTTCCTTGAAAGCGCGTCATGTATTTTTTGCACTCTATGCACATTTTTCTCTATATTGGCAGATCTTTTAGTTAGCTCCTCCTTCCTTTTCTTTTTGTTTTCGTACTTGCGACTTAGGCTTCTCTGCTCTCGCCTGAGCCTTTTTTCAAGTTCCTTTATTTTTTTTGTTTTGTTGATATTTTCAAATACTTGCCCATTGCTGATGACAGCCAGTTCTTTCAAACCCAAGTCTACGCCGATGCCGACACCAGTATTGCCAGGTATATGATTAACAGTGTCCGGGTTTTCACCGGTCAAGACAGAAACATAAAATCTACCGGCCTTTTCTGATACCGCGCCGCTTTTGATTATTTCATCCCTCGGGATATATCCGTATTCTTTAAGCCTCACACAACCCAGAGTCGGTATTTTTATCTTATGACGTTCACATTCAATCACAGTTTTGGCGTCATTTTTGACGAAATACATTTTTACGTCCTGGTTCCGTTTTTTCTTGAATTTTGGGAATCCGCTTAGCCCTCTGAAGAAACGTTTAAACGCAATTTCAGCATTTCGTATAGATTGTTTCACCGCTTTGCTGGACGCGTCTCTAATCCATTTTTTATCGGGGTTTTCTGGTATATACACATTATTCAGCCAAACAGAAAATTCATTTGCGCTCATAAAGCTCTTGTCCTTCTCATACACCTGCTTATTATGAGCAATATAAAAATTATAGATATATCTGCACACGCCAATGGTTTCCCTTATTTTACACCGTTGTTTGTCTGATGGTTTTATCTGTGTCTTATAGGCTTTCATTTTTGAGTTCCTCTTTAAGTTTATTTTTGTATTTCCTTAATCCGTAAATCCGGCATGAAAATACATGGATTATGCTTATCAGATCTTGTATCATTTCCTCTTGCGGCGACATGCTTTCATTGTTCACCACTATAACCTTACATGCGTTTTTCCTGAGAAACTTTTCAAACCACTCATAACCAAACCGGATAAACCTATCTTTGTGCGAAACATATATTCTCTTTATTTTGCCTTGAACCGCCATGTCCAATATTTGGTTGAAGCTTTTTCGATTATAGTTCAGCCCACTTCCAATATCCGTCATCACTTCATCAACGATCTCCGCTTTAGCATTGCAATATGTCTTTAGAAACTCAATTTGATTGGTTAAATCATCTTTCTGTCCTTGATTAGATACTCGGCAATATATTATCGTCTTTGCGTTTTTCGATTGTTTTTTCGTTCCTAAAAATTCATCTATTTGTTCCTCTGTGTAATAACGCCGGTTTGTTTTTGGGTTTCGATATGCTTTAAGCTTTCCTTTTCTATCCCAGTCTTGCAATGTCCAAACAGTTACGTTCAACTGTTCGGACACCTCTTTAGGTTTCAATATTTTCATTAGCTTCACCACCTTGAGATTATTATACTTTATATCTCAATATGGTTCAATAGATTTCCATATGTTTTTGTTAACAGTTGTTAGCTCCCCCCCCAATCAAAATAGTGAATATTACATTTAGCGTCAACAGTTCGGTTATGCCCTGTAAATTATTTGCCCCGTCTTGAAAACGTGGCTGACAAAACCGCTCTTGTCGTCCGTGGTATCGAGCAAATGCGGTTCTATGTCGTAACTTATTCCACGGCGCAAGCGCCATAGGACGGACGACGCTTCCAACCAGTCTCCGGAAAAGCCGTTAAAGACAACCGCAACGTCGATGTCGCTTTCGTCGTTCGCTTCACCCTTTGCATAAGAACCGAAAAGGACTATCGCGGCGGGGCTAAACTCTTTATTTACGGCATCGGCGTATCTTGCGACGGTATTGACAACTGTTCCTTTATCCAACATAAAAGCCCCTCCGTTTTCGTAATAAGATTTTGACACACTTCATCATTGAGGGTTTGCGCTAACTCCCTTTATTTTAGCGGATATTATGTTATTGTAGTGTTTCCTCTTTGTTAAGACATCTTTATTAAGATAAAATATTCTCTATCCTTTGCATGGCTTTTAGTACATTCTCATGGTTTCCAAACGCGGTAAGGCGAAAAAAGCCTTTTCCGTTCGCGCCGAATCCCTCTCCGGGTGTGCCAACGACATTTGTTTTGCGCAGCAGCAAATCAAAAAAATCCCATGATCCCATATCATTTGGGCATTTTAGCCAAATGTAGGGTGAGTGCATACCGCCGGTATACCATATGCCCAGGCGCGTTAGCGTGTTTGCGATAATATTTGCGTTATTCTTATAATACTTTAAATTATCCTTTATCTGTCTAAACCCTTCTGGCGACAGGGCGGCGGCGGCCCCTTTCTGCGTAATATAAGACACCCCGTTAAATTTCGTAG
>JAISWS010000203.1 GCA_031270725.1 Syntrophomonadaceae bacterium
CCGGTCAGAACAGGAAAATCTACGTTTATTCAAAGATTTATGGAGCTTATGATTTTACCTAATATATCCGATGCTTACGAGCGGGAGAGGGCTAAGGACGAGCTTCCGCAGAGCGGAGCGGGGAGAACCATTACTACCACAGAACCTAAATTTGTTCCTAACGAGGCGGTACAGGTTACAACTCAATCCGGCATCGGGATGAAAGTGAGGCTGGTTGATTGTGTTGGATATGCTGTCGAGGGAGCATTAGGGTATGAAGAAGAATTAGAGCCGCGTATGGTGAAAACTCCTTGGTTTGACTATGAGGTTCCTTTTGAAGAAGCGGCCGAAATAGGAACCAGGAAAGTTATTACCGATCACGCTACTATCGGAGTGGTAATAATTACCGACGGGACGATAAGTGATATCCCCCGCGAGAATTACTTAGAACCGGAAAAAAGAGTTGTTGATGAGCTTAAAGAGTTGAACAAGCCTTTTATCATTTTATTGAATTCTACCCGGCCTCATGAACAAGCGACTCTGGACATGGTCGACGAATTGACGGAAACTTATCAAGTCAGCGTACTGCCGATTGATGTGGCCCGGATGTCGATGGAACAAATTTACGGGGTTTTAGAAGAAGTTTTATATGAATTTCCGGTTCACGAAGTGAACATAAAACTGCCGAAATGGGTGGATGAGCTGGATGAGGAATTTTGGCTGAGAGAAAATTTGGAAATTGCTGTCAGGGAGATTTTAAATGATATCCGTAAGGTAAGGGATATCGATAAATCTATCGAAAAGTTGTCGGAAGTTGAAAATGTCAGTTATGTAAATTTAGAAGAAATGAATTTGGGGACGGGCACTGCCTCTATAGAAGTTACGGTACCGGAAGAATTATTTTATCGCTGTTTAAGCGAAGCCAGCGGTTTTGAGGTGGAAGGAACTCAGGATATTATGCGCCTGATGAAAGATTTCAGCAACGCTAAACGTGAGTTTGATAAAGTGTCTTCGGCCTTGAGCGAAGTCAGAAATACCGGTTATGGGGTAGTGACGCCGCGCTTGGAGGAAATGCTGCTGGAAGAGCCGGAATTAATTCGCCAGGGCAGCCGCTTCGGGGTTAAATTAAAGGCCAAAGCGCCGTCTCTGCATATAATAAGAGCGGATATTACGACGGAAATCACGCCTATAATTGGGACGGAGAAACAATGTGAGGAACTGGTTCGTTATATGCTGGATGAATTTGAGGAAGATCCGGCTAAAATCTGGGAGTCCAATATATTCGGAAAATCCCTCCATGATTTGGTGCGGGAAGGAATTCAGAATAAAATCCATCGCATGCCGGAAAACGCACAAGCGAAGCTGCAGGATACTTTGCAGCGCATAGTAAACGAAGGCAGCGGCGGGCTGATTTGTATAATAATATAAAAATTTATGTAAAATCAGAAAAATTGGCACTTTAACAATTAAAGGGCTCCATGATAGGGAGTGTTCCGGAAAGTATGAAGGAGATACTGATTATTCAGCATCTCCTTTAACAAATACGTTTCAGTATGCGTTTGTTAGCTGACAACCAGCACTTCCTCGTCGATGTCAAATACGCTGGTGTCCTCTGATTTTATGTCTTCTACCGCAGCTATAGTTGCGGAAAGATACGTGTTGACATAATAACGCGCGGATTGTACTTTGCCCTTATAAAATTTAAGGTCGTAGTGGTCTGGGGGCAGGTTTTTAATGGTATTTTGGGCGGTAACGGCTTGATCCAGCAAACAATTGGCTACATAAAGTTCTGAAAATACCATAAGAATTTTAATGGCGTATAGATTCAAAAATTTGCCTTTTTCAGCTTTGTTGGCGTGCCATGAATATACCAGATTCATAAGTTCTTCAGCCGCCAAATAAGTTTTTTCTAATTTTTGCATTTCCCTACTAAGGCCCTCGGCGTTTTTATTCGCGTCAATAAAGGTTTTGATGTCTCCCATCCACTTTTTAAACGGGGCGCCGTTTTCCATGGTCATTTTGCGTCCTACCAAATCCTGTCCGTGAATAAAAGAAGTTCCTTCCCAGATGGTTAGAATTTTAGAATCTCTTAAATATTGCTCAACCGGATATTCTTTGGTATAGCCGA
This sequence comes from Syntrophomonadaceae bacterium, assembly GCA_031270725.1. GTDB lineage: Bacteria > Bacillota > Syntrophomonadia > Syntrophomonadales > Syntrophomonadaceae > JAISDD01. The sequence continues at coordinate 2,108 of JAISWS010000203.1, forward strand.
CCCCTCCCAAAACCTGTATGGCTTCAGCGGTTAAAGAGAGGTTTTTTTCACTGGAATAGCATTTGATAAGGGGAGTTAATATGGCTTCAAAATCGAGAGCGGCTTTTTTGTTATCTTTATCGGGAGAGTATTCCGCGATATCAATAAACCAAAAGCCTTTAAATATCATAGCTCTGATCCCTTCAGTGCATGCTTTCATATCTAAAAGCATTCTGCGGACATCGGCGTGTTTTATTATAGGCACTCGTTCTTTGCCTATATATCCTTGTATACGTTCAGTAGTGTATTGGGAAGAGAAAGAATAGGCGGCTGAAGACTGGCAGTTTGCGTTATGTCCGGTAGCTATACGGGATTCGTTCATCATATTGAACATCATAGCCAGACCTTTGGAACGCCCTTGCTCATCGGGGGCTTTGCCCAGCATAATGCCGTAACATTCGTCGTTTTCCCCATAATTTAACATACAAGTGGCGGAGCCATATAGTCCCATTTTATGTTCTACGCCAATAGTGGTTACATCATTTGACTTAGTAGTAGTATTGCCTTCTTCATCAACCCAATATTTAGGAACGACATACAGCCCCAGGCCGGCAGAGCCTTGACAGCCGTTGGTAGGACGGGCTAAAACCATGTGAATTACATTTTCGCACATGTCGCCGTCGCCGGCGGTAATGAACATTTTAGTACCTTTAATTTTATATATCCTGGGGTTGTCGGTAGGGATAGCTCTGGTTAAAGCGTCCCCTACATCTGAGCCGGCTGATGGTTCGGTTAAATTCATGGTTCCCTGCCAATCGCCGTTTATTAACTTGGGAAGAAATCTTTTCTTATCTTCTTGCGTGCCAAATTTAACGATGAGGTTGGCGGCGCCGGCGCTAAGTTTAATATTAGTATTGCAAGCAGGGCACGCGGCGGAAATCATTTCTCCGACTGCTTTATACAGAGCCAGCGGCATACCGCCTTCCTGGCCTACAACTTCATTGACAGAACCCCAGCCGTTTAATTGCAGAAACTGATAGGCTTCTTTAAACCCGGGAGGATTTTTGACCACTCCGTTAACGAGTTCGCAGGGGTTTTGATCAGCTACAACATTTAAAGGGCTTATCATTTCTTTAGCTATCTTATAACCTTCGGTTAATATGGTGTCTACATCGTCGGACGAATAATATTCTTTGTATTTGTCGAGACTGAATATCTCATCCATAGGCAGCCATTCTTTGAGTATAAATTTCAAATCGCGTACATTATGTTTAAATTCCATAACTGTTCCTCTCCTTTTTGATAACATTCTTTGACGACTGAAAAGCGTTGGCGAAAAATAAATATTTAATTAATATTTTCAGGAAAATTACTGTAATTGTTTGGGCAAATAATGAGAATATTTTGCTGGCAATATTAAAATTGGGGTTTCATCATAAATGTCGTGCCTGTACAGTGAAAAGTTCGAAGCAAATCAAAATGTTGGGTAAAATTAAGGGCAGATACAAAACTACGATATTTATTTTAGGGTTTTTTCATCACCTCCGTCTGCTCAGAAACAGTTAAAAGCCTGAGGTCTGAACATAAATGTAAATGACAAGATCATGAAATAAAAATACTGGGATAAGTCAGCAACAATTTATATATAAAACAACAGATTACTATGTGTTTAATAGTATCATAAATTTTGAAAAGAAGTTCTGATTTTTTAAAGTTTTTTTAATAATGCTTGAGGATTGCTGAAAATAATAGCGTAAAATGAACTTGTTTGAATACTAAACTTGAGCCACAAATATCTCCAGGGTTTCAAAGAGGCGGAATAAACCTTGCCAGACGGGTTCTTAAACCCGGAGTACCATCGTTCGGCGCACGTTTGTAACGGCCAAGCTCCGCTATATAACCCACCGCCTCAGATATCGGATATGGTTTTTCGGGCGGTTTTTTTGGTCTTTTTCACTATCCGATATAGGAAGTTCCACTCACTCTCATCTAAAAACACGTCGCACGGCATATCAGGGCAGACCCGCGCTATAAACGTGATTTTCATTACGTACATCGCCAAAACCGATCCCGCCGAATTCCGCAGCTATGTTGTTTGTGTGTTCCATCTTGATTATATCGTTTTATTTGTGGCTCAAGTTTAGGTTTGAATAGGGGAGGTATCTTTTATAAATTGCCGGACAACAGGCTGATTTTAAAAATATATTAGCAAAAATTTAAGGAATAAGGAGCATGTTGTAAGGTTTCAGGGCTTAATGATATAATGATTGCATGACTGCAATCAGCTCTGCGGGATGTTAAGAGGCGCTCCGGTCATTTTATATAAATGATAAGTTACAACACAATGTAGATTTCCGCGTACGCAGGCGCTGAAACGCAACGTATACTGAAGCCGTTTATCATTAGGAGATAAATCAATCTATCATAAAGATGCCGGCAAAGGTGTACAAAATGTGTTTTGCGACGCATTAGGCTGAGCGGGTTATAAAAAATTGAAAAAATTATTGATGATGAAAAAAAGAGCTTGTTGTTCTTTAAGGAGGTTGAAATGATAAATATCGGACTTATTGGTTGTGGAACGGTAGGGTCCGGAGTAGTAAAATTACTCCAAAAAAATTCGGAAGTTATTGCTAAAAGAGCCGGATGCCGGATAAACATTAAAAAAATAGCGGAGATAGACGCTGAAAAAATTACTAATTTAGCTTTACCTGAGGATATAGTGACCGCGGACATCAATGAAATATTAAATGCCCCTGATATCGACATAGTAGTAGAACTCATCGGAGGTTTAGAGCCGGCGTATAATTATATAATGACGGCTATGCACCAAGGTAAACATGTAGTTACGGCTAATAAAGATTTAATTGCCGTAAAAAGCAAGGAAATATTCAAACTGGCGGCCGATAAGAATTTGGATTTTTGCTTTGAAGCCAGCGTGGCCGGCGGAATTCCGGTTATATATCCTTTAAAACATAGTTTATCCGCTAATAACATAAATGCTGTCATTGGCATTTTAAACGGAACGACCAATTATATTCTGACTAAGATGACCGACCAGGGACAGAGTTTGCAAGAAGTATTACGGGAAGCTCAGGCGTTAGGATATGCTGAAGCCAATCCTGACGCTGACGTTGCGGGATTAGATGCGGCGCGTAAAATAGCTATTTTATCTTCTATTGCTTTTAACAGCAGTGTTTCTTTAGATGATGTGTACGTAGAGGGGATACTTGACGTAACTCCTTCCGACATAGAACACGCGCGGGCTTTAGGTTATGTAATAAAATTACTGGCGATTGCCGAAGCGGACGAACGTCAGCAGGTACAAGTCAGAGTCCATCCGGCTTTCATCCCTAAATCGCATCCTATAGCTACGGTTAATGACGTATATAACGCGGTTTTCATTCATGGAGACGCGGTGGGCGATATTATGCTCTACGGACGCGGAGCCGGACAAGCGCCGACTGCCAGCGCGGTAGTAGGAGATATCATAGAAGTTGCCCGCAATACAGTGCAAAATGTAGGGCGCCGCGTGGGCTGCGCTTTTTATGGAGAGAAAACTGTTCTAAATATATCGGAACTTAGCACCCAGTATTATATACGCATGAAGGTGCAGGATAAACCGGGAGTTTTAGCCAGCATCGCCGGAGTGTTCGGAGCAAACCGTGTGAGCATTTCTACCGTCTTGCAGCCGGTGAGTTACGGTGAATGGGCGGAATTGATCTTGATAACCCATAAAGTGAAAGAACAGGATCTGCAAGAATCATTGCTTTTGCTGAAAGATATGAGCATGGTAAGCGCCATTAATAGCGTTATCAGGGTAGAAGGGGCAGAAAATTAATTTTTTTATTAAGAGCTTATTTATTTACGTAAAAAGCAGGGATTTGGGAGTGGTATTTTGGCGGTAATTGTTACTAAATTTGGCGGCAGTTCTGTAGCTTCGGTGGAAAAAATCAAAAATGCCGCCGAAAAAATTAAAAAAATTTATGACCAGGGGAACCAATTGATAGTAGTAGTTTCTGCTATGGGCGATACTACTGACGAATTAATCGGTTTGGCCGGGCAGGTTAGTGACGCGCTTGACGACCGGGAAATGGACAGCCTTTTATCTACCGGCGAGCAGCAATCTGCTGCCTTGATGGCTTTGTCTTTGCACAGCTTAGGCTGCCAGGCTGTTTCTTTGTCCGGATGGCAGGCCGGTATCAGCAGCGACGGAAACCATAGTAAAGCTAAAATCATAGCCATTGACGGCACCCGCATAAAAAAAGAATTGAGCGAAAGGAAAATCGTAGTTATTGCCGGATTCCAGGGAGTAACTCAGGAAAATGACGTTTCAACTTTAGGCAGAGGCGGCTCTGATACTTCCGCGGTAGCGCTGGCGGCCATGATGAAAGCTGATCGTTGTATCATTTTTACGGACGTTGACGGGGTGTATACCACAGATCCCAGAATAGTGGAGGACGCCCGTAAAATAGATATTATATCCTACAATGAAATGTTGGAAATGGCCAGTTTAGGAGCGGTGGTATTGCAGCCAAGAGCGGCGGAATTTGCGATGATATATAAAGTGGATGTTGAAATTGCGTGCAGTTTTAATGAAAATCCCGGTACATTAGTTACGGAGGTAATAAAAATGGAAAAACACAGAACAGTAAGCGCGGTGGCTAGTGATAAAAATTGTGCGCGGTTTGCGTTATTTGACGTGCCGGATAAGCCTGGAATAGCTAAAATAATCTTTAACGCTTTAGCTGAAAATCAAATAAATGTCGATATGGTTATTCAAATCGCCATGAGGGATAA
>JAISWS010000084.1 GCA_031270725.1 Syntrophomonadaceae bacterium
TTTCATTAAATTAGAAATATGAACGGCCGCCGAAGACCTGGTAATATCAAAACAACCCGCCAGTTCATCCTGTGAAATCATAGGATGAGTTTTTAAATATTCCAATATTTCCTTTTCTCTTGAGGTTAGCTTCATAAATCCGTACCATAATTGCGTACCGCAAAAATGTTTTCAACTGAATATACTAAATAAAGTATAACATTTATCACAAAGTCAAACTCTTTCTTTCCTGAAGTTTTTCCAGTTGCTCACGGTCGATCAGTATTTCTCTTTTTTTATTGCTGTCCGGAGAGGAAACTATCCCGCGCTCCTCCATCATATCTACCAAACGCGCCGCCCTGGAATAGCCTATCCGCAGTCTCCTCTGCAAAAACGAAACCGACGCTTTTTTCGCCTCAACAAGCGTACCTACCGCTTCCCAGAACAGCTCATCCCCGGCCTCATCATCTTCAAAGGCCATTTCCATATCCAACAGCTCTTCCCGCTGATTTTCCATATCCACTTGCGAACATACATACCGGGCGGTTTTTTCAATTTCGCCGTCGGACACAAAAGCCCCCTGCACCCGGTAAGGCTTATTCGCCCCTACCGGTAAAAACAGCATGTCCCCTTTGCCCAGCAGCTTTTCAGCCCCCCCGCTGTCCAGAATAGTGCGCGAATCGGCCTGAGAAGAAACCGCAAAAGCAATCCGCGAAGGAATATTCGCTTTTATAATTCCGGTTACCACATCGACCGAAGGCCTTTGCGTCGCCACAATCAAGTGCATGCCCGCCGCCCGTGCCATCTGCGCCAAACGGCAGATAGCGTCCTCCACTTCAACCGGAGAAACCATCATAAGATCCGCTAATTCATCAATGACGATTACAATGAACGGCAATTTTTCTTTTCCCAGCTGATTATAGCGATAAATATCCCTTACCCCCTGATCAGCGAACAGTTTATAGCGCTTCTCCATCTCCGCCACCATCCATTTTAAAATTACGGCGGCTTTTTTGGAATCGGTAACTACGGGGTACAGCAGATGAGGGATACCGTTATAAATAGTCAATTCCACCATTTTAGGGTCTATAAATACCATTTTAAGCTCGTCCGGCGTGGCGTTAAACAAAAAACTCATTATGATACAATTCAGGCAGACGCTCTTTCCGGAACCAGTAGAACCGGCTACCAAAAGATGCGGAAACTCATTTAATTTGGCTACTACAGGATTTCCGGTTATATCTTCTCCCAAAGCCAAAGCCAAAGCGGAATCTAATTTTTTGAACTGAGGCGAGCTTAAAAGCTGGCGCAAGCCGACGCTCAATATTTTTTTATTGGGCACTTCTATGCCGATTGCGGATTTTCCGGGGATAGGAGCTTCCAGCCTAATACCCGGAGCGGCCAAGCTCAGCTGAATGTCATCCGCTAAACTCAGTATTTTGCTAATCTTAACTCCCGGCGCGGGGCTTAGTTCGTATCTGGTTACGGCCGGTCCGCAATTTACCTGGTTTACTTTGACGCCAATGCTAAAATTGGCAAAGGTTTCTTCCAGCAGGGTAATGCTTTCCTTAATATTGTTTTTATCTATCGTTTGATCGTTATTGGCGCCGCTGAGCAAATCCATCGGCGGTTTCTGATAAAGCAGCCCCACTTCCGGCGTTCCGTAAACGCCGTTATTCTCTTCTTCTTTTTCCGTAAAACGAGGTTCAAGGAAAATCCGCGCTTCCTGTTTTCCTTCCGCGGGTAAGCCCTCTTCCGGAATATCGTTTATGCCGCCCGTAATGTTCAGCGCGATTTCTTTTTTTTCCCAGTCGGCGTTGTTTTTTTTATCCGCGGAAACTTCATCGTCAATATCCGATTCTTCATATAAAAACTTTGTCAATATAATTTTGCCTTTTTTCATACCCCGCAGCAAAAAAGACGCAATAATCGCCATAGGTTTATTAATCAGCATCATCAAAGAAATCAGCGCCAGTAGCACGACAAGGAAAATACTGCCGACTCCTCCCAGGAGGGTTTCCGAAATTGTCGCTAAAGCCCCTCCCAAATATCCTCCGCCCATGCCCCGGACGCCAGCTTCCCAGGCGCTCAGCCCCATCGGTATTTTCCACAGGCTCAAACTCATCAGAATAGTAATAAGTAAAAGTGTCCCGCCCCACATACGAATTGACCAGGAAGATTTCAGAATACCCAAATGCGCGGACCAGCCTAACAGGAAAAAAGCTATCGCCAAAGCTCCCGCTCCGAATACCGTTTGCAATACGCTTAGTAAATTCGTTCCGACAATACCGATAAATCTTGAGGCCTCAGGGTTTTTCGTAAATTTTTCCAGACCTATATAAAGAAATACCGACAGCATAAAAACAACCAAAGACAGTATTTCTTTGCTTACCCTGGAAACCGCCGAAGTATTAGCAGCGGCTGATTTAACTTTCTTTTTTTGAACAGCGGCAGCTGTTTTACCATTTTTTTTCATGATTTATAAATTCGCTATCCGGATAAACTTTTAAGTGTTGTCAGCATCAACCAGCTTCTCTAAAAGATAGTTTCGACTACAATTGTCCGGTATCCTGCTTAAAGACGGCGGTAATACAAGATAAAACTGCGCGTATGCCGGAAAATTACCCGTCCACGCCCGCTTAAAGCGCCGAACAGCTTAAAAAAAGCCTGAAACGCCCGCAAATATATCCCTTTTTTTATCTCCAAGGGTATTAATTCCTCCGCAACCGCTTAAAACATTTTTGCGGCGATTCCACAGGAACCTGCGATTACCCTGTAATACCCTGTAGTTTTGCTGCGGGGATAAGCGGACGAAAGCAAAAATTTTATTTGTGGAATAAATTACGGAAATAATATTAGAAAGCGTTTCACAGGGAATTGCTGAATCATTTAAAAACCACATAAAACCGGTATTTTACAGCTCCTGTAATCTTTTTTTGAAACGCCTTTGAATATTGAGTCCGAATATTGAAAAAGAAACCTCAGTATTTTCTTTCCGCATTCAGCGCCCCGGTTAATTATAGAAATAAACGGCCATGACGACTAAAGCCATTGCCCAGGAATAATAGGAAAAAACCGATATTTTCCCTTGGCTTATCAGCGCTACCACTATTTTCAGCGCCAGGAAACTAAAAACCGCAGCCGTTGCCGCACCGATTAGGCCGGGGACTATCATCGCCTGATTAATTCCTCTGTTCACCACGGATACGGTTTCCATAACGCCGGCGCCTAAAATTATAGGAACAGAAAGCAAAAAGGAATACCTCGCCGCGTATTCCTTTTCCATTCCGGCCAGCAGCCCTCCCGCTATAGCCAGGCCGGAACGCGACGTCCCCGGTATAAATGATAAAATTTGTAAAATCCCTATAGAAAGCGCGTCTCTGTAACTTGTCTCCCCTATATATTTCAGGCCGAAATCGCGGTCAGAAAAATATTCCGCTATTTTTAAAACCGCGCCGCTTATTAAAAACCCAACCCCTACCGTAAAAAGCGACGAAAAAGCTTTTATATAATAGAATTGCAGGATTATGCCCACCAAAGCAAATGGTATACATCCGATAATGATTAAATAAGTGAGTTTGTTGAGAGGTTTTTTTATAATATATTTTATATCCTGGCTGAAAACGGCAATAACCGCTATTAAAACCCCTAAACGAATAAAAATCTCAACCTCCGCAGCAGGCTGCGGCATACCTAATACATCGCGCAGCAATATGGAATGCCCCGAACTGCTGATAGGCAAAATTTCCGTTAATCCTTGTATCGCCCCTAAAATAAGGGCCTGCCAAATACTCACCAGTTTATCTCCCGCCCCCAAGCCGTTAAAATAAAAAAACACAGGTGTTTTTCATCATTAACAGTTAATCCGTGTTAATTCATTATAGCATAAGCCGGAATATTTGCCACAGAGCTATTTATTTTAAATGTCGTTACGCGCGGAAA
>JAISWS010000189.1 GCA_031270725.1 Syntrophomonadaceae bacterium
GCGTCATCCCACTGCGTCCCCAACCGTATCGGTATATCGCGCTTGAGCAGCGTTCCGGGTTTTGTCGTCGCCTTGCCCTTGTATTGCAGACTCTTGCGCGCTCCGGACAACAACCGATCTATCGTTGATGCTGATACCTTGCGCAGTTTATCCTTTGTCTCTTCGTCATATCCCATCTCGCCGGCTCGTTCCAATGCGTCGAGCAAGTCTCCCATCCCCGCCGCCATGCGCCTTCCGCACATGAACCCCATGATATGCCACAGCCTTTCCAATGTTCGCCTGAACTTGTCGTCATAGACCCTCTTACGGCCGCGCTTCTCTTTTGTCACCTTTGCACCGCCTGCCTTCGCTTTTCCCGACAGCAGCCTTGCCGCCCTGCCACGGCTCAAACCCGTACTGTCACAGACAACGTCCAGCAATTTCGTCTTCGCTTTCTTCCCGCCCCTTTTGTATGCTGTCTTGTACCGCTCTATTATCTCTGCTCTCGCTTTCATGCTCAATTTTGCCATCCGCTGTATACCTCCGGTTATATTTAACCGAATTTTCTACAGCTTTCAACGTTGTTTTTTCCTGACGCTACGATACCTGTTTCAACGTTATTTATTTTAAAGCAATGCGGGTAATTGAACCTTTGCGGGATATAGATTATAATTTTAAAATAATCGTAAATGGCGGGGGAATAAAGTGCAGAATAATATAAGAAATTTCAGCATTATAGCTCATATAGATCACGGGAAATCCACTTTGGCTGACCGGCTGCTGGAAATCACCGGAGCTTTAAGCGCCCGGGAGATGAAGGAACAATTTCTGGATAAAATGGATCTGGAAAGGGAAAAAGGCATAACTATTAAATTACAGCCGGTTCGTTTGCGTTATAAATCCCGCTCGGGAGAAGATTATATTATTAATTTAATTGATACTCCGGGGCACGTGGACTTTTCTTACGAAGTTTCAAGAAGTTTGGCGGCTTGCGAAGGAGCGGTGCTGCTGGTAGACGCTTCTCAGGGCATCGAGGCTCAGACTTTGGCTAACGTTTACATGGCCATGGATCTTAACCTGGAAATCATTGGCGCGGTCAATAAGATAGATTTGCCGGGCGCGGAAGCGGATAGAGTGAAACAGGAAATGGAAAGCGTGTTGGGGATGAAACCGGATGACGTTATTCTGATTTCAGCTAAAATGGGGACGGGCATCGGGGATTTACTGGAAGAAGTAGTTAAAAAAATACCGGCGCCGGCAGGAGCGCCTGAAGCTTCTCTGAGAGCTTTAATATTCGATTCTTATTTTGACCCTTACCAGGGCGCCATTTCTTATATCAGAGTAGTGGAAGGGTCTTTGCGCAAAGGCGATATGATAACGATGATGTCCAGCGGCCGCCAGTTTGAGGTCAGCGAACTGGGGGTCATCAATCCGCACATGACGGCGGTCAGTGTTTTAAGCGCCGGTGAAGTAGGATATATGGCCGCGGGGATTAAAAATGTATCCGATACTAAAGTGGGAGATACCATTACCAAAATGATAAAACCCGCTGAAAATCCCCTGCCGGGATATAAAGAGGTTAAGCCCATGGTTTATTGCGGGTTATATCCTTTGGAAAATACTGATTTTGAACGCCTGAGGGACGCTATTGACAAATTCAGGCTGAACGATTCCTCGCTGCTGTCAGAGCCGGAAAGCTCTGACGCTTTGGGATTCGGCTTCCGGTGTGGCTTTTTGGGCTTATTGCATTTGGAAATAGTCAAAGAACGCCTGGAAAGAGAATACGATTTAAGTTTGCTGGCTACTTCCCCCGGAGTAGTATATCGCATAATGCTCACCGACGGGAGTGATATTTATGTGCAGAACCCTGCCCGCTGGCCGCTGCCTCAAAAGATCAGTGAAATTATGGAGCCGTATGTGAAAGCCTCCATAATGACGCCCAATGATTATGTAGGTTCTATAATGGAATTATGCCAGGAAAAGAGAGGGACGTTTATAACTATGGAATATCTGACAACCCAGCGGGTTATGATCAGTTATAAATTACCACTGGCGGAAATCCTTTTCGATTTTTATGACGCTCTTAAATCCAGGACCCGCGGTTATGCTTCATTAGATTACGAAATGTCCGGTTATGAAGTTTCCGATTTGGTCAAAATGGATATTTTGCTGAACGGAGAAATAGTAGACGCTTTGAGTTTCATCGCGCATACAGATGAAGCAATTTACAGGGCCCGGGCTATTACCGGAAGGCTGCGTAAAATTATTCCCCGGCAAATGTACGAAGTAGTTATCCAAGCGGCGGTCGGCAGTAAGATAATTGCGCGCGAGTCAATCAAAGCGATGCGCAAGGATGTTCTGGCCAAATGTTACGGCGGGGATATAACCAGAAAGAAAAAACTGCTGGAAAAACAAAAAGAAGGCAAAAAACGCATGAAACAGATAGGGCGGGTAGAAATACCGAAAGACGCTTTTATGTCAGTGATGAATATAAAAAATGAAAAATAAAACCGGAATTTATATACATGTTCCTTTTTGTCCGCGGAAATGCGCTTATTGTGATTTTTTTTCCCGCCCCTTAAAGGACAAAAGCATATTAGACCAATACGCTCAGGCCCTGCAGAAGGAAATTCAAATGTATAAGACGGTTAGCGGGCCGGTAAAAATACAGTCGGTTTATTGGGGAGGCGGCACTCCCAGTTTGCTGGATACGGATAAGGTTTCCGCGATTATGGTGCAGTTGCGCCGGCAGTTTGTTTTTGCGGACGATACCGAGATAACTATGGAGTTTAATCCGGAGTCCGGACAGCGGCATCGTTTGAGGAGGTTTGCGGAAGCGGGGATTAATCGCGTATCACTGGGAGCGCAGAGTTTTTTTGACGATGATTTAAAATTACTGGGACGTGTCCATAACAGCCGGCTGGTTTATCGTGTAATTGAAAATATACACGCCGCGGGCATAAAAAATTTCAATATAGATTTAATTTTTGGTATACCGGGACAGACTATTACCAGTTGGGAAGCCAATTTACAAAAAGCGGTGTCGTCCGCTCCTTCCCACATATCCGCTTATTTATTGCAGCTGGAGGAAAGCGTGCCTATGTATAAGCGGATAGAACAAGGCGAATACCGGCTGCCGGATGATGATTCGGCGGCGGATTTGTATGCCCTGACCAGGGAGCGTCTGAATTCATGTAATTTTGTTCAATATGAAATTTCTAATTTTGCCCGGCCCGGAAAAGAATGTAAACACAATATTTTATACTGGAGGGCAGGCGATTATCAGGGCTTCGGAGCAGGCGCGGTAAGCCTGGAAAGCAGCCGCAGGCTCCGTGTCGTACAGTCGGCCGAGGATTATATCGGCGCTTTAGCGGCGGATAAAAAACCGGATGTTGATATTTTAGAGGAAATGAATGAAGCGGAAAAAGCGGCGGAAGCCCTGATATTAGGATTGCGCCTGTGCGAAGGTATTTATATTGACGAATTTAACCGCAGGTTCAACACTAACTTAATACATGATTACGCGGGGATAATTAAACGCTATGAAGATGAGAATCTGCTGCATTGTGAAAAAGGCAGGCTTTATTTAGACCCCCGGGCGTACTTTATTTCCAACTATATTCTGGCTGATTTTTTGAGTTGATACTATTCTCTGCGTAAGACGCGGACAGGCCCTTGAGGGGCGCACTTGCCGGAGACAAGACAAACCTGGGGGAGCCGGATAAAAACCTTTCGGGGCATAAACGGGGGAACGGATTTAATTGAACAGTTAGTTATGAGATAAATTTACGCATTTACTTGACAAAGGCAGGTTGGGGTGCTATTTTTTTAGTAAAGATATTAGCACTCGATAAAAGAGAGTGCTAACAAGGGTGATCGGCATGCAAATGGATGACAGGAAAAAATTAATATTGGCTTTGATTATCAAGGATTATGTTGAAACCGCCGAACCGGTAGGGTCAAGAGTCATAGTCAAAAAATATGCGGTAAACGTCAGCGCGGCGACGGTTCGCAATGAAATGGCGGATTTAGAGGAGCTGGGCTTGTTGGAACAGCTGCATACTTCTTCCGGCCGTATTCCTTCAGAAAAAGGGTTTCGCTATTATGTGGATTATATGATGGAAAAAAAAAGTATCAATGATGAAGAAATTAATGTTCTGCAGAACATTTTACAAACTCAAACCTATGAGTGGTTGCAGGCGGTAGAAAAAATAAGCGCGTTTTTATCAAATCTTACTAATTACGTCTCGTTTATAGTCCTGCCGTCCTTTGCTCTGAATGAGTTTGAACACATGGAAATATTTTTGCTGGAACCGGGGAAAGCGGTAGTTTTTCTGGTAAGCGATATGGGTCTGGTTATGCATAGGAAAATCGAAGTAGGTGAATCCATAAGCAGCGAAGATTTGAATGAGATTGCCCAAATGTTTAATAAAATTTTTCACCGCAAGCAAATAAGCGATATAAGGCGCAGTGATTTGCAGGAACTGAGGGACAGGCTGAAAAAGAAACGCAAAGCTATTGAAAAAGCCCTGGAATCTTTAGACAGCATGCTGAACGACAGTCAGGAAGAGAAGGTTATGATGAGCGGAGCGCTTAACATGATGAATGAGCCTGAATTTAAAGATGTGGATAAATTGAAGCGCATTTTAACCATGCTGGAAAAGGATGGAATTATTAAAAACGCCGTCCCTACAAATCCCGATAAAGAAGCCGGGATTATGATTGGCAGCGAAAATATTTTGGAGGATATGAAAGATTTGGCGTTGGTATACGCGGGTTATAGGACTAAAAATGTTATAGGCAAAGTCGGCTTGCTGGGACCTATCCGTATGGAGTACGGCAAGGCGGCCGGAGCGGTAGAATCAATAAGGGAGCTTATTGAAGACATAGTTAAAAAATTTTAGTTGTCAATAAGCGGGTTTTGCGTTAAAAAAGTTTTCAAGGAATTTATGAATTATTTATGACGAAGATGATTAAATAATAATCAATATTTTGAAAATACGTATTCTGAAATAGAGGTGAAAATTAATGACTGATGAACAGAACAATCCTGCCTGTGAAAATGTATCTCACACGTCAGGCCCCGTCGCTGACAGCCCTGAGGAACCGCTGGAAACCGCGGGAGCTATAAATGCCGGGGAAGCGGACGAAGAAGAAATGGTAACAATATCCTTGAAGGAATTAGATGATTTAAAAACAAGCGCCGGCAATAGTTACGAGCAGTATCTGAGAACCCTGGCGGAAGCCGAAAATAATAAAAAACGCGCGGCTCGGGAGCGGGAGGAATACATTAAATACGCGAATATAGCCCTGGTTAAAAAAATTATTCCCATAATGGATGATTTGGAAAGGGCACTGAAGCTGTCTCAGGAGAAAAACGATTTTGAGCAATTTTATAAAGGGGTGGAAATGATATCTAAAGGTTTGAGTGAAGCGGTAAAGTCCGAAGGAGTCGAAGCAATAGCCGCCCAGGGACAGGAATTTAATCCGGAGTTTCATGAGCCTTTGATAATAGAAGCCAATAGCGAGCTTGCAAGCAATATGGTGGTTGAAGAATTGCAAAGGGGGTATATTATGCATGGCCGTGTAGTACGCCCAAGTTTAGTAAAAGTAAGCGAATAATTATTAATTATTTTTAAATAAAAAGACTTTTTAACCATACGGAGGTGTTGTAAATGGCAAAAGTAGTAGGAATCGATTTAGGGACTACTAATTCGGTGGTATCAATTATGGAAGGCGGTGAACCGGTAGTCATCGCGAATCCCGAAGGAGAGCGGACCACTCCTTCAGTAGTAGGGTTTTCTAAAACCGGAGAACGTTTGGTCGGGCGCATTGCTAAACGGCAGGCGATTACCAATCCTGACCGGACTATAGTATCAATTAAAAGAAAAATGGGGACTGATTATAAAGTTGACATTGACGGAAAGAAGTATACTCCGCAAGAGGTTTCGGCGATGGTTTTGCAGAAACTGAAAAGTGACGCTGAAGCTTATCTGGGGTCGCCGGTAACTCAGGCGGTAATTACCGTGCCGGCTTATTTCACTGACGCCCAGCGTCAGGCTACCAAAGACGCCGGTAAAATAGCGGGGCTGGAAGTGCTGCGCATAATCAATGAACCCACGGCGGCAGCTTTGGCGTATGGGTTGGATAAAGACGAAGTACAGACTATTCTAGTATTTGATTTAGGCGGCGGTACCTTTGACGTATCTATTCTGGAGATTGGCGACGGGGTTTTTGAAGTGAAAGCTACCAGCGGCAATAACCGTTTAGGAGGGGACGATTTTGATGAACGCGTCATCGGCTGGCTGGCGCAGGAATTCAAAAATGAAAACGGAATTGATTTAAAAAATGATAAAATGGCCGTGCACCGCCTTAAAGAAGCGGCCGAAAAAGCTAAACACGAGTTGTCGGGGGTGCTGAGTACGGATATTAATATTCCGTATATTACCGCGACCCCTGAAGGGCCGCTGCACCTGGAAAGAAATCTGACCAGGGCTAAATTTAATGAATTGACCGGTGATCTGGTGGAAAAAACTATGGAGCCTACCCGCCAGGCTTTAAAAGATTCGGGGCTGAAAGTCTCGCAAATCGATAAAGTTATTTTAGTCGGCGGCTCTACACGTATTCCGGCGGTACAGGAAGCCATTAAAAAATTTCTTAACAAGGAGCCTTTCAAGGGGATAAACCCGGACGAGGTAGTAGCGGTAGGAGCCGCTATTCAAGCCGCTATTCTGGCCGGGGATATAAGTGATGTGGTGTTATTGGACGTTACCCCTCTGTCTTTGGGCATTGAAACTTTAGGAGGGGTATTTACCAAAATAATTGAAAGAAATACTACTATACCGACGGCCAAGAGTCAAACTTTTACGACGGCGGCGGATTCGCAGACTTCGGTGGATATTCATGTGCTGCAAGGGGAAAGGAAAATGTCTCAGCACAATGTTACTTTAGGACGTTTTCAGTTGACCGGAATTCCTGCCGCGCCCCGGGGAATACCACAAATTGAAGTAACTTTTGATATTGACGTTAACGGGATTGTTCATGTTACGGCTAAAGACTTGGCCACTAACAAAGAGCAAACTATTACAATAACTTCTTCCAGCGGGCTCTCAGATGATGAGATTAAAAAAATGGTGGAGGAATCGGAAAAATACGCGGAAGAAGATGAACAGCGCTTCAAAGAAATAGAAATCCGCAATAGTGCCGACAATGCTTTATATCAGGCGGAGAAGACTTTAAAAGAATTTGAGGAGCAGGCGGACGAGGAAAGTAAAAACAGTATAAATGAAGCTAAAGAAAGCCTCAGTGAGGCTGTTAAAGGAGATAACACAGAAGAAATAACAACGAAGACCGAAGCCTTGATGGCGGCCATTTTCGCTTTAGCCGCCAAAATGTATGAAAAGAACAACCCGCAGGACGGGCAAAACGGAAGCGAAGGCGGAGATACCACCGTGGACGCTGATTTTAAAGTTGACGATGAGTAATCCGCGTTTATCCTGATGTTATGCGCGGGGATTTGTTTGTTGTTGAAAAATAGCGCCGGCAAAAAATCACGGAACTTTTTTAGCTAAAGTTGCTTTAGTACGTATTTGGCGTATTGGTAGGCGCCGGAGGTTTGGTTTTGGCCTCCAGCGCCGCTCAGCGCGGTTTTCCGCTGAAAGGATAGCTCCGGAATTTTTCGGAGGGGCTTTTTGTCGGGTGCCATAAGAGTCATATTTCGGCTGAACGGCTGGATATGCGGGAAAAATACCGGGGTTTCTCTTACTCATTAAGGAAGGTGGCAATTAATGGCCGAAAAAAAAGATTTATATGAAGTGTTGGGAATAGGGAAAAATGCCACTCCCGATGAAATTAAAAAAGCTTACCGGCAAAAAGCCAGAAAGCTTCATCCTGACGTGAACCGCGATGATCCGAATGCCGCTGATAAATTCAAAGAGGTCAGTGACGCTTATGAAATATTAAGCGACGCCCAGAAAAAAGAAATGTACGACCGTTTCGGACACGCCGCGTTTGATAATGCCAGATCCAGCGGCGGCGCCGGAGGTTTCGGCGGATTTGATTTCGGGGATATGGGAGGCGGGTTCGGCGATATTTTTGACCTGATATTCGGAAGCTCCGCTTCCGGCGCCCGCCGCCGCAGCGGACCCCAGCGGGGAGCGGACCGGGAAATAAAAATGGAAATAAATTTTGAGGACGCCATTTTCGGGATGGGAAAGACTATAGAATTAAACCGGATCGAGCGCTGCGGCCATTGTGAAGGCAGCGGCGCCGAACCGGGCTCTAAAATAAATACTTGTTCCCAGTGCAATGGCACCGGACAGACCAGAGTGGTGCAATCGACTCCTTTTGGCAGGTTTGAAACGGTGAATACTTGCAATAAATGCCGCGGTGAAGGAAAAACGGTGGAAAAACCTTGTTCAGCCTGCAAAGGGACCGGCAAAGTAAGGAAGGCGCGCAAAATAGAAGTCAGCATTCCGGCCGGGATTGATCACGGCTCAAGGCTGCGCATTCAGCGTGAAGGGGAAATAGGCGCGAACGGAGGCCCGAACGGGGATTTGTATATTACCGTGCTGGTGAAGCCGCACCATAATTTAAAGAGAGAAGGATATAATTTAATAAAAAGTCTGGAAATTGACTTTGTCCAGGCCGCGTTAGGGGACGATATTGAAATAGATACTTTGGGAGGTATGAAACAAAATGTTCATATTCCCGAAGGGACTCAGCCGGGTGATATCATTACCCTCAAGGGAAAGGGGATCCCTCATTTGAACAGCAGCCGTTACGGGGATCTTAAAATTAATGTAAAAGTAAAAATACCTACCCGTTTAAACAAACGCCAAAAAGAAATATTAGAGAATTTTTACGGCGGCAATGAAAACAAGACGGCGAATAAAAAGGGAATAATTGATAAATTTAAGGATGCTATAGGGTAAAAGCGGGAATGAATTGGAGAGAAGTAAAAATATTAACCGAAGGTATTTGTGTAGACGCCCTGGCCGGTATTTTTCATAGCTATAACTCGGGAGGCGTCGCGGTGGAAGATATGCAGGTTGCCCGTACATACACAAATATCGCGCCCGGTGACCGGACTTATGATTCGCCGAATTTCTCAGAGCATAATTACATTATTGTAAAAGCCTATTTCCCGGAAAATCAAAATATAGACGATATTCTGAAAGATGTGGAAAGAGTAGAGAAGACTTTTTCGGTTCCGTGCAAAATCTTTTTGGACACTGTAAAAAATGAAGACTGGGAAGAGAACTGGAAAGAATACTATCATACTTTCAGGGTGGGCGAGAAACTCGTTATTAAACCTTCCTGGGAAAAATACCTGCCGCGGGCGGACGACCTGGTAATAGAAATTGATCCCGGCATGGCTTTCGGAACCGGTATTCACGCTTCTACCCGTTTTTGCCTTACTTTGATGGAAAAATACGTGCGGGGCTTTGAGCAAGTCATTGACGCCGGATGCGGATCAGGCATATTATCTATCGCGGCTGTGAAGCTGGGAGCTAAAAACGTATGGGGAATGGACGTTGATGAGGTCGCGGTCAGGGTGGCGAAAGAGAATGTCAGGAATAACGGCTTGGAGCGGTTTATTGAAGTGCGGGCCGGAGATATCGTCAAAACGGTCGGCGGCAAAAGAGCGGATATCATTTTAGCTAATATTACAGCCGAGGTTTTGACGATATTATTGCCGGAAGCATCGAAAGCGCTTGGACCCGGAGGGATTTTCATCGGCTCCGGCATTGTGGAGGGACGCTGGCCGGGAGTGGAAAGGCAGCTGCGGGAATGCGGTTACGATATTGAAGAAATACTGAAGGATTTGGATTGGGTAGGAGTGGCGGCCCGCAAAAAATAGTTTGGGGAAAGAGTCGGGGAAAGAGGTTTAACATGCGCCGCTTTTTTATTGACGTTGAAAATTTACAGGATGATAAAATTAAAATAGACATTAATGAAGGAAATCATATAGCAAATACTTTGCGGCTGCGCCCTGGAGACGAAGTGGACTTTTTTGACGGGCGGGGCAATGAATATAAAGGGGTTTTGCTGCCGAAAGAAAAAGGTTTTTTATGGGCCAGAATAGTCAGTGTTTCTTTGCGGGACAATATGCCCGCTTTAAAATTACATCTTTATCAAAGTTTGACTAAAGGCGGCAAAATGGATTATATTTTACAGAAATCGGTTGAGCTGGGGGTCGCCGCGTTTACGCCCGTAATAAGCAGATACAGTGTAGTAACGCTGGATGAGCGGAAAGCCGGATACAAATTACGGCGCTGGCGGGAAATAGCCAAAGCGGCCTGCAAACAATGCGGGCGCAATACATTAATGGATATAGAGCCGGTACAGGGCTGGAATGAAATAATGCCCGCGATGGCCGGCAAGAAATTCGTTGTTTTATATGAAAATGAAAAAAAGATAACTCTCAGGTCAGTCATCAAAAACTGGCTTCAGGAGCAAGCGCGGGAAGTGCATTTATTTGTCGGGCCGGAAGGAGGCTATTCCGGTACGGAAATTGGAACGGCCCAGGAGTGTGGAGGGCTGACGGCGGGCTTGGGCCCGCGCGTGTTAAGGACGGAAACAGCCGGATTGATCGCGGCGGGTATTATGTTTTACGAATGGGGCGATATGGATAAATAACGCGATAACCTTAAAAAATGCGCGGCGTTTTTTAAAAAGCTGGGACAAAGGGGCTTAAATTAATGAAAGTATCCTTGCTGACTTTAGGATGCAAAGTAAATCAGGTTGAGAGCGAATATTTAAAGGAAGAATTTCGCGGGCGCGGATATGAAGTGCTCGATTCCATAAACGTACCGGCGGATATTTATGTGGTCAATACTTGTACGGTGACCCATGTAAGCGACCGCAAGTCGCGTTCCCTGCTCAGGAGGCTTATTCGCGCGAACCCCGAAGCTATGGTAGTGGCTACCGGATGTTTGGCGCAAGTGGGCGCGGAGCAGCTGGCTCAAATCGAAAACATTGGCCTGGTGGTGGACAATCGGAATAAAAAACGCCTGGTTGATTTAGTGACGGAGAAAGTCGCGCGCGATGGGATTGGCGGGACAGCGGTAAACAGCGGAAAGGAAAAAGAAGATTCCGCCCAGCCGGTTATTGGCCGGGATAATAAGGCCAGGCAAAGAGCCTTTATTAAGATTCAGGAGGGCTGCCAAAATTTTTGTTCCTATTGCATAGTGCCTTATGCCCGGGGACCTGTCCGCAGCAAGCCGGCGCGGGAAATACTGCGGGAGATTGCGGGCTTGTCGCGTTCCGGCTATGGGGAAGTGGTGCTTACCGGCATTAATATCGGCGCTTACGGCGGAGATTTGACTGATTGGGATTTGACGAAACTGCTTTCTTTTTTGCTGAAGGAAATGCCGCCCGGTATGCGTTTACGCCTTAGTTCCCTGGAGCCGATGGAAGTGAAAAATGAGATACTGGAATTGATGCGGCAGAATAAACGGTTTTGCCGGCATTTGCATATCCCTTTGCAAAGCGGCAGCGATACTATTTTAAAAGCGATGAACAGGCGGTACACCAGAAAATTTTATAGTGGGCTGGTAGAAAAGATTGTCAGGGCCATTCCGGGCATTGCTGTTTGTTCCGATGTCATGGTGGGATTTCCCGGGGAAACGGAAGGGGATTATCAGGATACCGCGCACTTGCTGTCTGATTTGCCGGTAAGTGAATTGCATGTTTTTAAATATTCGCCAAGACCCGGAACTGCCGCGGCCGGGCTTCCCGCGAGGGTTCCAGAGGAAATAAAGAACAGGCGCAGCGGAGAGTTAATTCTTATAAGCGGAGCAAAAAATAAACATTTTCGCGGGACGCAGATAGGAAAGGATTTGGAGCTGCTGGTGGAGAAAAAGATAGAATGGGAACGGTATACCGGCAGAAGCGATAATTATTTGGAGTTTGAGTTCACTTCTTCCGCTGATTACCGGGGACATTTAATAAAGGCCAGAATAGTTGGCCATTACGAGGGTAATATCGTAATATAAACGCGCTGAAAGGCGTGCCGGAGATGTGCGGTGGGGGTTATTAGAGGGTTTATATATAAATTATTTTAATATGTTATTCTGATAAGACAGAGGAGGTGACGGAATGACCAGTTACTCAGATTGCGTTTTTTGCAGGATAATAAATAGAGAAATACCGTCAGATATTATATTTGAAGATGAGCAGTTGTTAGCCATTGCCGATATCGATCCGGCGGCGCCGGTACATTTGCTTATTATACCCAGGGATCATATCAGTTCGCTGAATGGCGTTGATATTGCAAATCAAAACCTTTTGGGGCATATACAAATAATATCCGCCCGTTTGGCGCAGGAAAAAGGCGTCGCCGTTTCCGGATACAGATTGGTATGTAATAACGGGAATGACGGAGGGCAGACAGTGCTCCATCTGCACTATCATTTATTGGGTGGAAGAGAATTGCGATGGCCGCCTGGGTAACTTGACGGATATGATAAGGAATAGTAAAATATAAAGGCGTTTATTCAAAAAGCTGCGAGGGGAGGGATACGATGAGTGAAGTAAAAGTCGGAAAAAATGAATCCCTTGATAGTGCACTTAAGAGATTTAAAAGGTCTTGTCAAAAAGCGGGCGTTATGCAGGATATTAGGAAACACGACCACTATGAAAAACCTAGCGTTAAGAAAAAGAAAAAATCTGAAGCGGCACGGAAGAAAAAGAAATTTTGATTAAGGGTATTTTTTAAAGATTGGAATAAAGCGTCAAAAAACATACTATCGCGGGAAATTTAGGGTCTGGTAGAGTTTTATACTCTATCAGGCTTTTTAAAATACTGATAAAATATCTGTATAGCGCGCGATACTCCAGTTATAACCGCGCTTTTTATAAAGGATAAAATTTATAGGTAAGGGACGGAAGTGAAACGGGATGGGCTCTGTAAATAAAGGATTTTATGACAAGAGGCGGCGGCGCTACATTAAAATAGTTATCGTCGTGGTGCTGATTACTTTTTTATTAAGCATAATCGCTTACGGTTTTATATAGCGGGGGTGGAAAAGGCGGCTGGATTTCCCTCCTTCTTTCATCGTTAGTAATCTTTTAGGGAATACTGGCCATATCACCTTCATACATTCTATATTTCATGGCCGTCGCGTGAAATGATGCGATACGCGGTTGGGCCGCATTGAATAATTCGTGTAACGCCTTGTGAGTTTTGGCCGCCTGACGTATCCTTAAATTTAACAGGGCGAAAGGCATGGCGCTATGGAAGCGAGGCGGGAGATGGCGAACCATTCCAAAAAGGGGTTATCGAAAGTTATCCACCCACCGCGTATCCATACTTTTCCGCCATTTTCAGCCAGGTATTGATCTTGCTGATGGCCGTCCTGCGGCTTTTCATCATGCCGGGTATCGTGTTCCATATCGCCGCGCAGAAGCCGGTGAGCGCGTTGACATTGGTGTAATCTCCGCAGGCGGTGGATTTGCCGCCCGCGATCCAGCCGATGGCCGCTTTGTCGCCCCACGCGGCAACCTGCATGGTCAGCTTCCTGAAATGCTCGTCGCGCAGGAAGCACACTTCATAGTGCGGGTATTCCTCCAGCAGCTTCTTGATCAGGCACAGCCGGTCAACCAGCGTCTGCGTCCGCATGAACACCCGCCGTCCCAGGATGGCCGTCAGTTCCGGGCAGCGGTGGCGGTTTTTCAGCAGCGCGTCCTCGATGTCGTTCTCACAAAATATGTGGCACGCGGGCACGTCCGGCGTGAAGAAAACGGGACGGGAAAGGAACGGCGCAAAATCCAGCCGCACCCTTTCCATTTCGTCATCGCTCAGGCTAAAGCCCGCCTGGAAGGGCTCTTCCTCCGCGACACAGAAATGCGGCAGCCGGGCAAACTGGTAGTGCGGCCTGTCGGGCAGGGGATGGATGCCGCGCAGAAAATCGTCCGGCTGCTCGAACAGGTGATAGTGAAAACGCTGCTTGCTTTTGGCCTGGTACTCTTTGATTTTGGATTGAATCTCCTCTATCGTGCCGCTGTCAAACTGGATGGCGGCGTAAAGCTGACCGTCCTCCGTTTCACTCACGCGCCCGGCCATGACGCCCGGTACCACCGCCAGTATCTTGTCCCTGGAAGTGGCGACAAAATCATCGTAGTAGAAGCTGCGCACATAGCCCATCAGGTGCGCCACCAGCCAGCGGCCGGAAAACTCCGCGATGTCGCTGACCCGATAGTCGGTGCGCACCACCACGCTCATCCGGTGCCCCGCCTCAAACATCCCCATCACCGCCTCCATAAAGCGGGGATGGAATTTTCTGCTCCTGGTCAGCATGTCCAGCCCCTCCGGGCAGGCAAATTGCATCTCTATGGGCGTCTTTTGGGCTGTCGCCATTTCAAGGAACTGGAGGACGCTGCCCTGCACGCCGCTGAGGCCGTACACCACGGCGTTTTTCATCGGCGGCGGTTCCAGCGTATGCTTCCCTTCCGGCGCGGAAAGCTGCCGGACCTTTTCCAGTATAAGGCCCGCGAGCCCTTTCTCCTGATACTCCGACTGCCGGTGTCCCGTCGTCGCCAGCCAGCCGATCAGCGCGGCGCGTCGCCGCTCCGGCGCGGCAAGCGTTTCATCGGGATAGTAGGCCGCAAGCACATTGGGGATCACCGGCTCACGCAGCCGCTCGTCCAGCGCCAGCATGAAGTCCGCCACCTTGTCGATCCACCCGTGGCCGGGCATCAGCTTTACCTTTCCGCTCATCCACCGGGAGACCACGGCTTTATTCGCGCCTGTCGCTTCGCACACATCGCGGGGCCGCGCGCCCAGCAGCTTCAAAAGCTGCGCGAAATTTGTCCCGGGTTTGTTCATGTTTTGCCTCATTTCCGCTAACGCGGCGTGTGAAAAGTTTTTCGCACTTTCACCGCCTTTTTAAGTATAAATAGAGCATATCACACTCCCGAAAAACAGTCAACTTTTGTTGTTTGCAATTTGCTATTTTACTCTAATTTTGTTTGTGCTATAGTTTTTCTAAACATATGGTCTCCGTCCTTTTACAGCGCGTTAAAAGGCGGATTCGAAATTTATTATCGAGAAAGGAGATAAGATTATGAAACCAAAAAAGTGTACGCGGATTTGTAGTATACTGCTGACGGCGGTCATGCTGCTGACCATGCTGCCGGTACTCCCGCCGCCGGTTGCCGTGGCGGCCAATCCGGTGAACCCTGACAACCTGTTTGGGCGGCTGGGCTTCAATTTCCCGAACCCCACAAACAACGAGGAACGCGCCGACGAGAACCCCTACGGCTCGAGGGTCACGCAGTTTGTGAACGTCAACGAGCTGCTCTACAGCGGAATATTTAATAGCCCGGCCTACAAACAGTACGCCGTAGTGGGAAGCGG
>JAISWS010000018.1 GCA_031270725.1 Syntrophomonadaceae bacterium
TTCCAACCTGCCTTTTTCGGCGGTTTTGGCGGCGCGTTCCTCTTTCCACTTCGGAATCGACGGCAGTTTCTTCGGGTCGTATCGGCTCTGCAAAACGCCTTTCAAATACCGCTCCGCAGCTTCGCAGAGTATGATTTCGGCGCGGTTCGCTTCATGGTATGCGTTGTCATTTTCCAAACGCTGCGCCGTAGCGTTTTGGATTTCGGCGGAGCGCGGCTCGTAGTAGATTGTCAGCGTATTAGGCGCGGTAGCAGTGCCGTAGTCGTCGCCAATGGACATAAACTTCTGCGTCAAGCGCGAATCGGGAAGCGGCAGCAGGTTTACGATTTTCGCCACCGCGCTACTGGCGCCGACATAAGGCGTTTTCAGCGCGGAGATGGCGTAAATATCCGCCCACAGCTTTGTTGTAACCTTAAATCCGTAGCTGGCATGGAGATTGTCGCGCGAATACTTATTGTCAACGACGCAAATATATTCATCCGCGCCATCCGGCAGTTTGATAATTAAACTCTGGCCGTCATATGCCACAGGTATCCCGCCAGGCAAGTACAGTTCCACGCCGCCGCTCTCAATGCCGTCGGAGTCTATATGCAAAGTAATGATGCCGTCCGGCGCGTAAAGCGTATTTTCGGCTTTGTATTCACTTTCCCACGGAGCGATTGTATCCACCGCGCCGCCGTCCCAGGTGTAACTGAAAGTCAGCGCCGTCGCGCTCGCGCCAGTGCTTGATAGGGCATATACAGCGGGTATATTCACACCAAAGGGGCTTCTTACACTTCCCGCACCTAATAACAGCGCACCGGCTCCGACAAGGACTATCAGAATGAATGACAAACTAATTGTAAAGTGGGTAGTCTTTTTATACTCCATAATCGCTCCGAGTCTTTCTTTCAGTGATTTCTTGCGTTCGCACATTGTCGTCGAGATTACTGTGTGCGGCATTTTGATATCGGCGGCGACAGCTATCAGCGTATCACCGTAAAACTGCTTGCCGCTCACATCAAGTTTGCGTATAACCTCCTCGTCACAGGCGAGTTCACAGGCACGGTCTATCTCGCGGCGGACAAGCCAAGCCAACGGATTGAACCAATGCAACGAACACGCGATAACGGAAAGCCATTTGACGAGAATGTCTTTTTTCCTCAGATGGGTCAATTCATGGATCAGAATGTTCCGCAACTGCGTTTCAGTATATTGGCGTTCAGGCAGAACGATCACCGGATTGAATAGTCCCATCAGCATAGGCGTGGCGGTTTTTTCGCTTTTGTAAAGTCCAGGAACGCTTTTTTTCCCGCAGAGTTCAGCCAGTACTTCCGTTTCGTTAAATCCGGCGGTGTGCCGGGTGCGTTTTACATTAAAAGAAAAAACAAAATACCCGAACAGCGTATATAAAAAAATCCAAATCCCAACCGCTGGAATTGCTGCCATAATCCAGTTTCGCTGCCAGTTACGCACGGTCGTGCTGGTATCCATTTGTACGCCTAACTGGTCAACAGGCGATAATTCCGCATAGGAGGCTCCTAATTCCTGTGCCCGCGCTTCGCGCAATTCATCGGCTGAGCGTACTGTCATTGCAACAAAGCTGCTTACAGGTGCGTTGACCGGCGCGTTCGGCGGAAACGTTACGATTTTTGAAAACGGAACCAGCATTGCCGTAAGAACGATCAGCCACAAATAATATTGCGCCGTTTTCGGCAGACGGTTTTTCAGTATCGGCTTCAAGATAAACAGAATTATCGCCACCGCGCTTCCGGCAATCGACATCGTTATCAATGCGCGGAACGCTTCCGCATAAACCGCGTTACTCATTGTTTGCCCCTTTCCTTTACCTTAAAATAGGCTTTGAGTTCATCAACATCGCTTTCTGTCAAGTCACCGTTACCAACAAGCGTGGCAACGAGTTTTTTAGCGTTACCCTCGAAGACGCGGTCAAGAAACGTTGGTACTTCAGCTTGTATGTACTCGTTTTCGGTCACAAGGTGGACGTACTGTGCCGCGCCGTATTTGTCGAGCGGCTTGATAACGCCCTTATCGCGCAGGCGAAATACCAGCGTCTTGATCGTAGAATGATTCCACTTCGTAGTTTGTAAAAGCTCCCCGCGAATAGCCGCCAGTGTCATCGGCCTGTTCTCACGCCACAACAAACGCATCACTTCCAGTTCCGCATTGGAAATCGTTTTTTCAGGCATCGTAATCCTCCAGATTAATATTGTAATTGTATTCTACATTAGTAATCTGTATTTATCAAGAGGAAACTGCTTCTTTCCCTAATCGGTTGAAAAATCAATCATTATAACCCTTTTTAGTGTTTTTTGCCAAACCTCTATTAGCCGGTACAACGACACGAATTTGAAAACGGCGAATTTGCCTATAATACTCAATCAGGCGCAAGGCAACAGGCAGATACTCGTCAAGCACCCTGGAATCAGCCTGCACCAGTTAAGATACGTCACGCACTCGGGCGCGTATTGGTAGTAAGAAACATCTAAAATTTCACAAAACGGAACCATTCCCTCCCCGCCTTCCTTCAGAGGGATCATCGCAAGGAGTGAATGCCCCGCGGGGTACAAGACGATGCGACAACCGCCTGCCACCCGAAGGGCGGTGTACCCTCTGGGTATCCAAGAAAAAACGCGCATGTACCCGGATACCCTTTCTGTCGGGAACAGACGGGGTACGCGGCTGCCTCTCCAAAGCTCGCCACACGCTCCTCAGGGGGGCAATGACGCAGAGGCGGCGACTGTAAATCTTTAGCCGCTACATTCTGCCAGGCTGTATGCTGCTATAAAAAAGATTTCAGCAGAGCCTCATTTTGTGCTGAAAAACGGCTATCAAGCAGAAAAGATACAACAAAAAAATAACGGTCCTACTATCCATATACCAGGTTTTGGCGACATACATAATATTGGATATGCCACGCCTCGTCTGTCAAAGTGTCTAAAATTTCTGGCGGATAGCGGCTATGCCGGGAAAATTTCGCCGATAGCGTGAAACAATTCATTGGAGCGACTGCCGGGAGGTAGTAAAACGCAGTGAATTACATACATTCGCTGTTCTTCCAAAACGCTGGATTGTTGAACGTTATTTTGCTTGGCTTGAAAATTATCGTCTGTTGTGGAAAAATTGTGGACGCAAAATCCACAATACTTTGCAAACTGTCAAACCCGCCTTTGTTTCTTTGTTAATGCGACGACTTCAGACAGATTCTAAGACTCAAAAAATTCTTCTTTATCGGATTTTAAAAAAGCCCGGTACAATATCATGCCGGCGGCAAATCCTCCAATGTGAGCCCAAAAAGCCACATTGCTGTAACTTTTAACGCCAAATACCGCAAAAGTCCCGCCCCAGATCTGACTTAATATCCAAAAACCTAAAAATATCCAAGCCGGTAAGTTTACAAAAAACAAAGGAGGAATATACGTAAAAACACGCGCTCTTTTAAACATGAGAAAATACGCTCCCATAATTCCCGCCACCGCTCCGGAAGCTCCTATTACCGGTATATGTGAATTCGGAAAAACCGCATAATGTACCAAAGCGGCAATAATACCGCAAATAATATAAAAAAAGAAAAATCTCAATTTACCCATTTTATCTTCCAGGTTATCTCCAAAAAGCCATAAGCTCCACATATTTCCCAATAGATGCATCCAGCCGCCATGTAAAAACATATAGGAAATAAATGTTGAATAAGCTATCTTATCACTTTGTCCGGATGCAAAATTGAACGGGGTCAGTCCCCATGTTTCAAGCATTTGCTCTATCTCGCCGGCCCCTAAAGATAACTGGGAAATAAAAATAACAAAATTCAGAATTATCAACCCTACCGTAACCATAGGAAAAGAAGCGCTATGGGTACTGTCTCGAAGAGGTATCATTTTAACTGCCTCCTGTCTCTGTTTAATATTACCCCAAATCATCGCCGGCAACAATAATATTTAATTCTCCATTCGCACGGATTATTTTTTTCCGCATGTTGAATAAAACAATTGCAGCTCGTACAGTATTATATTATCTTAAACAAATTATAGCGAATATGTAAAAACGTGCGTATATATTCAATGTTAACCGCTAATCTAGACTAAAAAAGAAGGTTGATATATAATTACAAAAACAGACAGAATAAACGGTGTTATTTTTTCTGTAAATTGATATAATGCTAACTGATATTTATAATCCCCTTAATGCAGGCGGATTTTTATTATAAAATATGTTTTTCAGTTAAGCTAATAATTATTTAACTCTTATTGGAGGGAATATTATGGATAATTTTATTTTGACCAGTTGCTCAACTGCCGACATGCCCGTTGAATATTTCACGCAAAGGAATATACCTTATGCTTGTTTGCATTTCCATTTGGACGGCGAAGAATATCCTGACGATATAGGGGTAACCATTCCTTTCCCGGATTTTTACGCCCGTATAGAATCCGGAGCGCTGCCTACTACCTCTCAAGTAAACCCGAACGAATTCATTAATTTATTTGAACCCTTTTTAAGCGAAGGAAAGGATATACTGCACATCTCTTTTTCATCCGGCTTATCCGGAACATATAATTCCGCTATTTTGGCGAAAGAAGAATTATCTTTAAAATATCCTGATCGTAAGCTGATAGTCATCGATTCATTGGCGGCTTCTTCCGGCTTAGGATTGCTGCTGGATATGGCGGCTGACATGAGGGATCAGGGGCACGGTATTGAAGAAATCGCCGCCTGGGTAGAAAATAACAAGCTGAATATTAACCATTTTGTTTTATCAACTGACTTGACCCATTTAAAACGGGGCGGGCGCATATCGGCCACTTCCGCTTTCGTAGGAACCAAACTGAGTATTTGCCCCATGATTTATTTGAACCATAAAGGAAATTTAATTCCTTTTGCCAAAGTACGCGGCAAAAAGAACGCCATTGCCGAACTTTTAAGGAAAATGGAGAATAATGCCCTTGAATGCCTAAATTATAAGGGCAAATGTTTTATTTCTCATTCAGAATGTTATGAAGACGCCAAACACCTGGCGGAGCTAGTTGAAGCCAAGTTTCCCAATTTAGCGGAACCAGTGTCAATTAACTATATAGGAACCGTTATCGGCTCTCATACCGGCAAAGGGACTATCGCTATTTTCTTTGTCGGGAAAAAGCGCGTGTCTTAATTCCCGACGCCGCGCTGCCAAATCAGGAGTTGGATTGAACGCATTAAGGAGGCCTCTAATAATTGACGGTGTGCAGATTCAGCCAGAATTTTGGTCGCTATTCACAGTCGAAAAACGCAGCCATAACCCCTATGGGGATAACATATGTTCGCTCTCCGCTCGCGGATTAAGGAGACTGGCGTTATGCAAGGTTTTTCGGCGAAAAAGCGCGTTGAGAAAGGAGCGCCGAAGATGTGCGGCGGGGGTTATTAGATGTTTTATGGAATTTCAATGAGGAGGTAAAATAAATGACAGCCGCCGTAAAATATAAAATAATACTTCCGCTGGCAGTTTTATGTTTGGTGTTATTTTTATGGGCTCCGGAGAAAATTACGGCTTCTGAATTGGAGCAGTCTTCGCGTCCGGCTCAAAATTTTAAAGTAGTAGGATACTATTCCGGTGATTTGTTTGACGAGCCTGTGGAACGGTTGCGTACCGATCTCCTGACTCACGTGGTTTACGCTTTCTTGATTCCTGATGCCGACGGCTCTCTGATACCTTTGGAAAAATCCGATAAACTTAAAGAACTTGTCGCCCAAGCCCATCAGGACGAAGCTAAAGTCTTTATCGCTCTGGGCGGCTATTCCTATCAAGGCATACCTTTGGTAACCACTTTTGAAAAATTAGCCGCTGAGGAAGAAAGCCGCAATTTCTTAGTGGAAAATGTTTGCCGTTTTATACGGGATTATGATTTAGACGGCATGGAACTTAACTGGGAACATCCTAATGCGGAAACTATCGGGGATTATGAGCAGCTGGCCATGGCGTTCCGCCAGGCCCTAGATAAGGAAGGAAAAGAATTCGGCGCGGTTATGAACGGAGCCTGGTCGCCGGAACAAGGCCCTGAAGTTAATCAGCTCATGACTGAAAGCACTCTGGAATGTTTCGATTATATTGAGGCAATGGCTTATGATCAAAGCGAGGATGACCACAGTCCCTTGTGGTTTGCCGAAACTTCCGTCGCATACTGGCTGAACCGCGGCATATCTAAAGATAACTTAATCTTAGGCATTCCTTTATACGCCCGCCCCAGCTGGCTGCAATACCGCCATCTGGTCGCTGAGAACCGTTCCTACGCTTATGTGGATTATGTCGGCACCGAACCTTTGGTTTCCTATTACAACGGCATAAACACCATCAGGGAAAAAACGATGATCGCCTTACGCAAAGCCGGCGGAGTCATGTTATTTGATATTAATGAAGACAGTGACGATGACACCAGCGTACTGGCTATGATAGACGAATTACTGACCAGAATCCGTGATTTATCACCGGAAGAGCTCCAACGCTATATAACTGTAATAATCAACGGGCAGGAATTAGTTTTCAGTAAAGAGTCCGGCTTGGGAGTACCCTTTATAAATTCAGAAAACCGGACCTTGATCCCACTGCGCGCTACAATGGAAGCTATAAACGCTGAAATTACGTATGACGATATTCAAAAGACGGTTGCGGTAGAGCAAAAAGGCAATACTATTACCATTTCCGTCAATAAAACCAGCATAATTGTAAACGGCGAAGAACGCGACATGGACTCAGCCGCGATTATCATGGAAAACCGTGTTTATGTACCTCTCAGAGCGGTACTTGAAGCTTTAGGCTATGAAATAACCTGGCATGAAAGCAGCAGTACTATTTATGTTTGACGCCCCTGTACTCTTTGACTTATTGAAAGCGTTTCCGTAATAATTTTGCCGCCTTCAGCAAAAGATGAAAATGCACCGGGTTACAGCAATGCCTGTTCCGCCGAAAGCGGCAAAAAGGCAAAAGCCTGTATAATAGCAGCCTGTCAAAACTGTTACCTACAAGCTCTTCTTTTTCCTCCGCATTGCTGATGTTCAAATTGCATTAATTTCATCCAAAACACCAGACTATGAATTTTAATTAGCGGCGTTTTGCGGCACCATCGCTTTAGCGTATTCCAATCCCAGGCCGTAAACTCCGCCATGCTCGGTAATGATTTGGATTACCGGATCATAGGTGGTCTTGTTTGCCCAGTCCCTCTGCATTTCCAGCAGTGAAGCCTGCCAGGTAACCGGTTTTACTCCGGCTTGAATCATGCGCTGGATACTTATATCATGGGCTTCTTTACTGGCGCCCGCCGATGCGTCTGCGACAATATAAACGTCATACCCTTCAGATTTGGCGCTGAGAGCCGGCAAAGTGACGCAAACCTCCGTCCAAAGTCCGGCAATCATTATTTTCTTCTTTCCGGCAGCTTCAACCGCCTTTTTAAAATTCATATCCTCCCAGGCATTCAAGCAGGTTCTGTCGATAGGGGTTTGATTTGGAAATACCGACTGCAGTTTACTATATAAAGGCCCGGAAAAAGTTTTAGCTTCAACCGTAGAGAATATCACAGGTATTTTGAAAACTTTAGCCGTCTTAGCCAGCCCTACAATAGCATTCATAACCGGCATTCTCTCAATACTTTCCACTCCAAAAAACATTTCCGGCTGTTCGTCAATGATACACAGCGCTATTTCTGCCGGATCCAAAAGCACATTGGGATAATTTCTCATCTAATTTTCTCCTTTATATTATTCTAATTTCATTTTTATTATTAGGTTACAGAAAAATTCTATCCCTTCCTGGGATTTGTAAAAAAAAGATTTTAAGGAAATACATGCCTTTATTTAAAAATTGTAATACTCATAATCACCATTCCAGGCAGGGAATCATCTCCTTTTGATGAATATATATTTAAAAAATAATTTCAGGCGGCCAATGCTGATATTAAATTACCCGGATTAGCGTTAAAGGAGCAAAATATGGACGAAATAAATCAATTAGTGGTTTTCACTTTAAACATCGAGTATGCTATTCCTGTGTCCAAAATGCAGGAAATAATTACTTTGCCGCCCGTTATAACCCCTCTCCCCGAAGCTCCGGAATATATTGTCGGTCTTATGAATTTACGGGGGGCGGCTATTCCCATTGTCGATTTAAACTTAAAATTCAAAACTCACTCTGTTCCTGATATTCTTTATTCATATTGCATTTTAATTAAATTACCTGAGCAAACTATTGGCATCCTGGTTGAGAATGTAAGCGAACTTTTAAAATTACCCGCTGATTCCATAAAGCCTACCCCGCCTGTAGTAACCGGCATTGCCGCCCAATATTTGTCAGGCATCGGGTTGATAGGCCCTCGCATTATATATTTACTGGATGTTGAAAAAATCTTTACCGAAGGCGATAAGAATATTTTGAGAGAATTGACAGAAAAATAGCTTTTTTATTTTATATCAATATTTTATTTTAAATCCCCGTCGTGATCTCGCGGGCGGATTAACTCTTTGCCTGTGCCGCTGAAAGCGCCGTGTTTACATACTTTTGCCAGTGCTTATTAATAACGGTTTTTTAAATCCGCAAAGTTTAACAATAATAAAGCCCGGCCGCCGTTTATTTCATTGCGCGCAGGTTTATAGTAAAATATATATGATGAGAAAGGAGTATCGCAAATGGTAGGTGTTGATATCATTGATATCGAAAAATTCAAATGTGCCGTTTTAAGAACTCCCCGTTTGATTAACCGGCTTTTTACACCATCAGAAATTTCCTATTGTTTAAGCAGGAAAAACTCTTACCCTTCTATGGCCGCACGTTTTGCCGCCAAAGAAGCTATACGCAAACTCCATCATCTAATGATTACGAAAGTTTCATTTCAGGACCTTGAAGTAATTGTTGATATAAATGGTAAACCCGGCGTCACACTTCACGGCCAGGCGCACCAGCACGCTGAATTATTGGGCATTGCCGATATCCGCCTTAGCCTCAGCCATACTCAGAATCAGGCTATCGCGATCGCTTGCGCCCAGAAAGGATAATAATATGAGAATACCAACTGTTGCTCAAATGCAAAATATCGACAAAAGCGCCATCCGTGAGTATGATATTCCCGGAATTATACTTATGGAAAACGCCGGATTAAAAGTAGTGGAAGTTATTAAAGATATGCTGTCGGCATTGCCTGGCAAACGGATTGTCATATTGGCCGGAAAAGGGAATAATGGCGGAGACGGTTTTGTTATCGCCCGGCATTTACACAATAACGGCGCTAAAGTAGTGACTTTTTTATTGGGCGACCCGGAAAGCTTACCCAAAGACGCCAAACGCAACTATAATATACTAAACAAACTAAAAGCTCAAATCTGGCTTCTAAATAACGAACATAACTTGGATAAATTGCAATTGGCTTTATTGAAAGCTGATCTGGTCGTGGACGCGATATACGGAATAGGCTTCAAAGGAACTGTACGGGAATTTGAAGCGGAAGTTATTAAGACGGTGAATACAAGTAAAATTCCGGTCGTAGCTGTCGATGTGCCTTCCGGAGTGGAAACCGACAGCGGTTCAGTTACCGGCGCGGCAATCAAGGCAACGCAAACCGTCACTTTCGCTTTACCTAAGCTGGG
>JAISWS010000056.1 GCA_031270725.1 Syntrophomonadaceae bacterium
CTCCAATCTTTTGGCTGCGCCAAAAGGATTTCCGCTTCTATCCCTTGTGCCCCACGGGATTTTTGCGCTTCGCGCAATTTTATTTCGTATAGTAATAGTAAATGACGTTGCCCTGTTCCAGGAGCGCTTGGCGGAATAAATCCATGGAAGTAAAAATACGAAAAAATAATCGCTTCGGTGTTTCCCGAGAGGGGGGAGTCTCCCACTGTCAACAAGTTAAGAAAAAGATGTGCGACCGTTAAAAATTTCCACGCGGATATCCCGGCGGACACCTTGACATGGTTTGACTCATTGTGTCAAAGTTTAGGACTTTTCCCAAAACCCCGGTTTTAAAAAATAAAAACTGTATTGACAGATTTTACAACTCGATGATATAGTATCGCTAGTGCATTATGAAAATGCAAATTTCAGTTGGAGAGTGTAGCAGATAAAGGCTGATTATGCATGACAGGATCAATACAAATAATTTATTATACTGCAATGAGTTATCCCCCCACTCACTCACCCTGAGGGAAAAACTATGAATTTAAACCAGGCTGACACGGTGGTAAAAAATTTCCTTACCACTAAAGAGATTTTTCTAAAACCTCAGTTGTTTTTACAAAAGACGCTCAAATTTCAAATTGCGGTCAGAACGCCTTTTCGTATCCGGCTTCTGTCAAAAGAAAAATTGTCCTCTTTACGGACCAAATCATTTTCGGAGTAACCAATATGAAACACAGTCGATATTCCCTTACTACCCGCGCGCTTGTTACGGGC
The DNA here is from genome assembly GCA_031270725.1 of Syntrophomonadaceae bacterium. GTDB lineage: Bacteria > Bacillota > Syntrophomonadia > Syntrophomonadales > Syntrophomonadaceae > JAISDD01. The sequence continues at coordinate 760 of JAISWS010000056.1, forward strand.
GGGGCCGGATTTTTGGGCAGCCACCTGTGCGACCGTTTAATCAAGGAAAAATTTGATGTTATTTGTTTGGATAATTTTTTTACCGGGCAAAAACGCAACATCGCCCACCTTATCGGCAATCCTTACTTCGAGCTGATTCGCCACGATGTTACTTTTCCCTATTATGCCGAAATCGATCACATTTATAATCTGGCCTGTCCCGCAAGCCCGCCGCATTATCAGCACGATCCGGTACAAACTACCAAAACCAGCGTACACGGCGCCATCAATATGCTCGGCCTGGCAAAGCGCGTCAAGGCCCGCATTTTGCAGGCTTCAACAAGCGAAGTATACGGCGATCCGTCCATACACCCGCAGGTGGAATCCTATTGGGGAAATGTGAACCCCATAGGTATCCGCTCCTGCTACGATGAAGGCAAACGATGCGCCGAGACGCTCTTTTTTGACTACTACCGGCAAAATCAGGTAGCAATTAAAGTTGTTCGTATATTCAATACCTATGGCCCGAGGATGCATCCCAATGACGGCCGGGTGGTGAGTAATTTTATTATGCAGGCCCTCAGGGGCGATGACATAACGATATACGGCGACGGAAGTCAGACACGCTCGTTTTGTTACGTTGATGACCTTATCGAAGCAATCTTTTTGATGATGCATTCGAGAGCTGATTTTACCGGACCTGTAAATATCGGTAATCCGGGCGAATTTTCCATGCGGGAGCTTGCCGAAAAAATTCTTTCCCTCACAGGAAGCGCATCAAAAATCATATTTCAGCCCTTGCCGCAGGACGATCCCAAACAGCGCAGGCCCGACATAACTCTTGCGAAATCCGAGCTGAACTGGACCCCTGTAGTGAAGCTGGAAGATGGTCTTCGTGAAACCATTGCGTATTTCAAGGGGTTAAACCAATGAGCGGCGAAAACCGCGGAACAATAACTACGGAAACAAAAAACATCATTTGGTATCCCATTCTTTTTGTTTCGGCTATAGGACTCTTTTTCTGTATTGCATTGTTATTTTCGCATGTGCGGGAAATGTTTATTGAAATATCGCAGCAATATGTATTTAATCAAAAACTTAAACCGCATCATGTAATTGAGGCGCGGAGAATTCTTGAAGTTGTTGCCCGGGGCGGTATTTTTTTTATTGCGTTTTTTGATTTTTTGACCCTGACGGCGCCAGGAAGATTTCTCCTTAATAAGTCGGGTTTTATCGATATACATAAAACGCAGATAATAGGCATGGGAAAATCCTTCCTGAAGAATAAAATTTTTAGCAGACCATTTGATATATTTGCTTTCTTAATCGGCTTTTTTGTTTTGATGATTGCGGCATCCCGGGCGGCAAATACCGGCATTACCTACGATGAAGCTTCCACGTATTTTCATCATATTTATCGCGGTATTCCGGAAGCAATTATGGGCAGACAGTACCTGAATAACCATATACTTAATTCCCTGTTAATCCGTTTTGTGTGATTTATAACACAAACAAAATTTAATGAATTCTTTATTCGTCTGCCCAGTATCCTTTCATACACCGTTTATATTGTTTTTGCATATCGCGTAGCAAAGAAATCAAATTTCCGCTATTTTGTTTTCATTTTATTTATCGCAAATTATTATCTCAACGAGTTTTTTGGCCTTGCCCGGGGGTATGGTATGGCTGCGGCGTGTATACTTGCCGCGTTTTATTATTTTGAAAAATGGAAAATAAACAGGGATAACACTTTCCTTTTCCATGTGTTTATGATTTGGTGTTCTCTCGCGGCGCTCGCGAACGGCATTGCCCTCTATACCATCTTTAGTGTGTTGGCGATAATTACTTTTAAATACCGCAAAAATATAGTGAAGTTGTCGAATTGCTTTTATCTGTTTGTTTTTTTGATGGTTGCATTATTTGTTATTCTTACGAGCAGGCCAGGGAGGCCGGTGGCCTCGACCGATAGTTTCTACGTCTGTATTATATCTGCTGTTTTTGGCTCATTTACGCAATCATCATATCTGATGATTGCGGGGTTTGCCGCGTTTGCAGGCATGGCAGCATACGGCATGGTAAAGACAAAATATAAAAATGACTATGCATTGGTTTATATTATTTTTGTCTCAATTTGTTTTGTTAGTAACATCATTTTTCATCGTGGCTATCCAAACTCACGGGAAATGCTTCCTTTCTATCCGGTTATGGTTTTTGCCATAATGGATGCCCTGAAATACATTAAACCCGGAATAATACCAAAGCTCCTGCTCATCCTGATAGGCTCCGCGTTATGCGTGCAATTTATTCTGCAGATCAATATTACAAGTACAAAAGACTGGAATGATAATTATAAAATACGTAATGAAATATTTGCTTACGCGGTTACAAACAATATAGCCGGAAACGGCGAGGCGGAATTCCAGCAATTTATTGACACGTACCAGAATCCCGCCGCTCAATTTTACGCGCTGAAACTTGGCGTGCTTATAGATGAATAACCCGCGAGGAGGACGCTTTGTCTTACACCCTTTCCCTGATTATCCCCTGCTACAACGAAGCGCGGACAATAGCGGAGTGCCTGTCGCGGGTGCGGCGCATAACCGAAGGCCGTTCTTTCGGGCTCGAAATTATCGTGGTGGATGACGCTTCAACCGACGGCAGCCTGGGGATTCTTGAAAAAATCGCCGCAGGGGATCCCGGCATTCGTGTGCTGAAACACGAGAAAAACCGGGGTAAAGGCGCGGCTCTGCGGACGGGACTCCTGCACGCGACCGGCGACTATGTGGGCATCCAGGACGCGGATTCGGAGTATGATCCCGCGGATTATGTCACCATGCTCGAACCCCTTCTTGACGGCAGGGCGGATGTGGTTTTCGGTTCCCGCTACCTCAAGCCGGACACGCGCCGCGTACTGTATTTCTGGCATACCTGGATGAACAAAACTCTTACAATTGTTTCAAACATGTTTACAAACCTCGATATTACCGATATGGAAACCTGCTACAAATTATTCCGCCGCGAAGTCATTCAGGAAATCGCCCCGGC
>JAISWS010000079.1 GCA_031270725.1 Syntrophomonadaceae bacterium
TAAATGCTTCCCGGTAATTAAAACGGCTGTCGATGAATTCAACAAGTACGCTAAACTGAATTTATCTATCGGCATTGACTTAGTGCATTGGTCAACGGATAGTTATCCAGAATCAGGCGGGCCTCCGCAATCACTTTTGAACAAACAAATCGTTGATAGCGCCGATGCCGCTGTCGCCATTTTCTGGACGCGATTTGGAACACCCACTGATAAATATGGTTCTGGTACAGAAGAGGAAATATCTGAACTGCTCAATTCTGGACGACAGGTATTTCTATACTTCCTTGATATTCCCGTCCCTCCCTCAATGACAGATACTGTGGGCTACCATGAACAGCGAGCAAAAGTAAGCGCATATAAAAAAATGTTTTCTGGAAAAGGTATATACTGTGACATTCCCGATTTGGGTGCGCTTAAAAAACAGTTTTCTCGGCATCTTGCATTGTATTTCACACAGCGTTTGGCTGAAGATAGTGGAGTTATTCGTAAAACAAATCATTCCGAACTATTCATTACTGCGGTAAACGGTTCACCGATTGCTGTGGTTCAACATCTGTCTTTGTCAGACTGCCAAGAAATGAAAGAAAAGCGGCTTGCCATAGTTGACGATATTAAATCTGTAACGCACATTGTTATCGTGCAACCACCGAACAACGAAAACGATGGCACAGAACCAGACCAACCAACTGTGGAACTGCCAGCGGTTTCAACAATCAAAGAGCAGCTATGGGCTGTACCCGGATTATTCAAGAGGAGAACTGCTTCATTTTCAGAAGACGAGAAAGTATATGTTATCGAGTTTTGCAAGAATGCTTGCATTGCCGTGACAAATGATTTTTGGTATCTGGGCGGTTTGGAAATTGAGGCAACCCTCGCATTATCCTTTTCTATGCCCTTTGGCGGAAAAACAAGCACTTCCTCATTGGTCAGAACAGACGAAGAGAAATATAAGTACATATTGCTTAAAAAGATTATTTGTGACATTGTTGAGTATGTTGATTTAGCTTATGGAAATGGTGCATTAAGCGCGGTATAACGCCGTAAAAAATAGTGAATATCTAGTGGCAAAGCCCCGTCCAAGTATTGGTGGGGCTTTTGCGAGTGAAGGTAAAAAATTACCTGCCTGTTTCAAAAACAACTGGTTTGTCAAATTAACGTTGCATTGCCGGGCTGTTTCGGAGGTGCAATATTTGGCGGTCGGTAACTATGCAGTGAACCGGCAGGTCAAAAGATTCAGGCTCTATATTCTTTACTAATTGGAAATCAAAGCACACTCCGCATAAAAAAACGCCGGGAGACAGCAAGGGCAGGAATTTGTCGTAATAGCCCTTTCCATAACCGATGCGATAGCCTTGCCGGTCAAATAATAAACCGGGCACAATCACCGCCGCGATTTCGTCCGTCTTAACAGAAGCGCCCGCAGGTTCTCTTATCCCAAAAGAACCGGAAGAACATTTATCCCAACCGGTAAATTCAACCGCTTCCAGACGTTCGGAGTTGTTTATTCTCGGCAGCCATACGCGTTTTTTTTGACGAACCCAAATGCGGATCGCCTCGTCTAAGTATACTTCGCTGCCGAAAGCCGCGTAAGCCATCACATTATCCGCCTTCCGCAAAAAAGAAAGGCCGGCCAGAGCGTTGTTAACGGCGGCGCTGGCTTGAAGCGCGTACTGAAAACTTAACGCGTTTCTTTCCTTCAGCGCCTGTTCCCGCCGCTGTTGTTTAGTCAAAAAATTACGATTCATTGTGTAAAATTCCGTTTCATTTTATAAGTCGCTTTACAAGCCGCGGGCGCGCCGACCAAAATAATAATAAAGCCCTATTCCCATCACAAATAAAATAAAAGTAACTATGTGGCCTAAAGAAAACGCTCCGAAAGTAATGAGGTTGTCACGATAAAACTCTATTATGAAGCGGTATACGGAATATCCTAACAGATAAATAATAAAGACCTGTCCGTCAAATTTCCTGCGGGGATATAACCAGACTAATAAAAAAAACAGTAAAAAGTTCAAAGCGGAACTGTATAATTGCGTCGGATAGCGAAACGAATTATCCACCACCGGAAAAATTACCCCCCAGTGAGAAATTGTTTTTTCACCATAACAGCATCCGGCCATAAAACAGCCTATTCTTACAATAGCGTAACTTAAAGCTATAAAAGGCGCTAGTATATCCGTAGCTTTGAAAAAAGATAACTTTTTAAATTTAAGATAAATTATAAAAGGAATTAGCGCTCCCGCAACGCCTCCGTACCAAACCAGGCCGCTGAAGGATTGCCAAAAGGCGAACAGCTGCGCGGGATTGTGTAAAAGAACGTCTCTTTGGTAAAGCAGCATATAAAATAAGCGGGCGCCAGCGACACCTCCGACAGTCAGGATAATAACTAAGTCCAAGGCCCATTCTTTAGGCAGACCTGCATTCGCAAAATATTTTTGAACTCCAATTATACTGATGATTACGGCTATAGCCAACATTAAGCCCCAGGAATAAACGGTAAAAGATCCAATGTGAATTAACTCCGGATACATAAAAACGCTCCTCAAAAATATTTATCCACAGAACATGCATGTCTAAAGTATATCCCAATCAAAAATTTTCTGCTCCGCATTTTTAAAAACAGTGACATACTTAATTTTATCAACAGATTTATCCACATTATCCACAGTCGTTTTCACAGGGACTATAGCCCCGGATATGCGTTTAAATCCAGCCTGGCAAAGTTTTTCCTCTTATAATGATGATAACCTAATCCGGCAATCATGGCGGCGTTATCGGTACACATTTTTACAGAAGGAAAAAACAAAGGGATATCTAATGTTTCGCTTTTTAAGCGCATCATTTCCCGCAGCCGGCTATTGGCGGCGACTCCTCCTGCTATAAGTACGTTCGGAACTGAAAATCTGAGCGCGGCTTTAAAAGTTTTTTCCGCTAAAACTTCTACCAAAGCCTCCTGGAATTCGGCCGCCAAATCACAGACATTAAGCGAGCCGTCCTTATTTAGCTTATTATACATATTCATAGCGGCGGTTTTTAATCCGCTGAAACTAAACTCAAAATTATTTTTATCCAAATAAGGGCGCGGCAGAGTATAAAGACCTGCTGTACCTTGAGCGGACACTTTTTCAATAGCCGGGCCGCCCGGGTAGCCTAAACCCAAAAAACGCGATACTTTATCAAACGCTTCACCGGCCGCATCGTCTCTGGTCGCTCCTAACAGGCGGGTATTTTGAAAATTTTCCATGTAAATCAAACTGGTATGGCCGCCGGAAACCAGTAAGCAGATTAAAGGGAATTTTATAGCGGGATGTTCAATAAAATTGGCATAAATATGCCCTTCCAGATGATTAACCCCCACGAAAGGTTTGTTCAAGCCGTACGCCAGAGCTTTGGCATACGAAAGTCCCACCAGCAAAGCGCCGATCAATCCAGGCCTGTTGGTTACCGCGACGGCGTCAATATCCGGAAAGCTGACTCCGGCGCTGCGCAAGGCTTCCGCAACTACCAGCCCTATGTTCTCAACGTGCTGGCGTGAAGCAATTTCCGGTACAACGCCGCCGTATTTCTGATGAATGTAAATCTGGGAATTTATAATATCAGAAAGCACCTCGTTGCCGTTTCTGACTACAGCTGCCGCCGTTTCATCACAAGAAGTTTCGATACCTAAAATGTTAATATCGTTCATATAAATGTCCTCAAAAAAGCAATTTACTCATTATTATGGCATTTTCGCCATTGTCAGGATAATAAGATTTTCGCAGCCCTGACTGCCCGTAGCCTAAACTTTCGTACATATTTATAGCCGTCAGATTGGACGGACGCACTTCTAAATAAATATGATCGGCTTTTTTCCGCAAGGCGACCTGCTCCAGCTCCTTTAAAAGGGATTTACCCAATCCCTGATGCTGATAATCAACATGTACGGCAATATTAGTTATATGCGCTTCTTCAAATACTACCCAAATACCGCCGTATGCTGCTACTTTCCCTATAATGTCGGCTACCAGGTAATGCGCGAAGGAATTTTTAAGCTCACTTGAGTAGGATTCCCGCGACCAGGGCATAGTAAATACGGTCCGCTCAATATTTATTATTTGATCCAAGTCTTTCGCAGTCATTTTTCGCAGCATATAATCCTGATTCAACATATGCATTCCTTGTCACTTAGGCGAATTTCCGCTTCGGAGCGGCGAATATAAAGCGGCTTTATCAAATCAGAATTTTCAAATTCCTTTTTTGCGAATTTTATCGAAGCCAGTTCCGCTAAAGCCGCCGCCCGAGGCCACAAAAGATGCGAAGGGGCCATAATCATCCGCTGATTAAAACTGTTTTCAAACAGCTTCTGATAAGTAACAGCGCCGTCCCCTAAAAGCATAATTTTATGTTTACCATAAATGTGCAGCAATTCCAAGGCGTTGTCAACAAATATTTCCGGGGAAACGGCGCTTACAGGCGCCAAAGGGGAAGGCTGGCCTCCCGAAACATCATATACGCACATATAGACCTGTTTTTTTCGGGCATCTAAGGCTGTTCCAGCCAAAAATGAATTATACGCTATATTATGAGCCAAAACCTCCAAAGTTGGAATTGCGATAAGAGGACGAGCCGCAGCCGTACACAAGCCTTTTGCCGTGGCTAAGCCTATTCTGAGACCGGTAAAAGAACCGGGGCCGATGGTAACAGCTACAGCGCTTACATCCTGTAAACTGTATTGACATTCGCTGAGGCTCCTGTCAATGACCGGCAGCAAAGTTTCAGAATGATTTTTTTTATAATTGCTGAAAACTTCCTTAATGATAACTCCGTCTTTCAGCAAAGCAACCCCAGCTACTGCGGTAGAACATTCAAGAGCTAATATCAGCATGTTTTTTCAACCTTTCCAACAAGAAGCCGTAGCCGTCGCCAATCGCTGAAACGGCAATATGGCGGCCCAATTCATAATCATCGTCAATTAAAGTTAAATCAACATACAGCCCCTCAGCAGGCAAAAAACTAAAGCCTTTATCCGGCCATTCAATAATCGCTATGCCATCGCTTCCTATGTAATCATCTAAACCCAATTCATAAATCTCAGTATCATTCAACCGGTAGAAATCACAATGATAAACCGGACAAAATGTTTCGTAAACGTTAATCAGGGTAAACGTAGGGCTGGTTACCGGCCCTGCATAACCCAGCCCTTTCAGCATACCTCGGGTAAGGGTGGTTTTTCCCGCTCCCAGCGCCCCGCGCAGATAAATTACAGCGCCTTTGCGGAGCAAAGCGCCAATTTGTTCTCCCATTTCCAACATATAGCTTTCATTGATAATATTAAATTCCAGCATATTTACCCCGACATTATTTATTAAGCGATAGATTTATATACGTCCCTGATAGATTTAAAATCTTCCCAAACCGGACGTTTATAACTAGGATTACGCAATAAAGCGGCTGGATGGAAAGTGGCAATGATCCGGCATCCTTGTCTGCTTAACCATTGTCCCCTCATTTGAGTGATTTTAACCTTGGGGGAGATGACGGTTTGACTGGCTAACGACCCTAAACACACTATGATTTCCGGTTTTATTAATCTGATCTGAGCTTCCAAAAAACGCCCGCACATTTTTACTTCATCGGGATTGGGCAAACGGTTGCCCGGAGGACGGCATTTCACTACATTAGTTATATATATTTGCCGGCGCTCTATTTCCGCGGCTTGTAAAATCTTATCCAGCAATTGGCCGGCCCGGCCTACAAACGGTATGCCCTGGATATCCTCGTCCTGTCCCGGCCCTTCCCCAATTATTAGCAAAGGGCTTTTCAGATTTCCGCTGCCAAAAACAACTTGTCCGCAAGTGCTGCGCAAACGGCAGGCCGAACAATTTTTTCCTAAATTTTCCAATTTAGCATAATCGCTAATATCAGGAAACGCTTCCTGCCCGTTCAGGCCTGGCAAAAAAGGAATATCATTATGCGAGAACGCCGGTTGCGCATTAACATCTGGCTTTATTTCCTCTGTTTTTTCTTTTACGCTTTCCTGAAAAAGGTTAGGTTGCTCAAGATTCATTTTTTCCCTCCGCCATTTTACCGCTATCAAGAAATTATAACAGTCCGATAGTAATAGTATACCGCTTTAAGGCCGTATATGAAATATTGCTTAAAAATATCTGATCACCGGATACCGCGGTAACATATCGTAAAAAACCGCGGGTAACGGGCGTTTATTTTCTAAAATTTTATATAAATCATCAAATCCGGTTCCTATGCGCCAAAACGCTATTCCTCCCAGTTGCTTTTGCAGACTCAGATCTATTTTAGCAGTCAGGCTTTGCCGGTTCTCCATCCATATTTCATGATATACACCGTTTTCATCATAATAAGTATGATACGGCGATTGGCTTTTAAGATCAAAATCAGATTGCACTTTATACGTCTGCATTATTTTATTCAGTCTGTTTAAAGTAACCGTACTGCCGCTGCTGTCCTCAGGCCAGTCATAACCATAAGTAGGAACTCCCAAAATAATTTTTTTCCTGTCCATTTGCTTCTCCATGTAATCAGCGACATTCTGTACCCACCATAAGGGAGCAATCGGACCTGGGTCTGAATTTACATAACTGTAATCATAAGCCATGACGATCACCTGGTCGGCAATTCCGCCAATGGCCGGATAATCATAAGGAGTGCCCCAGGTATCGGCGGCGGTTCTGGCAAAAACAGCGACTGACAACAGCTTGTCCCGTCCCAGAGCTGTTTTTAGTTCACTGAGGAAAGTGGAAAAATTATCCCGGTCGGCATTTCTTATCGATTCAAAATCAATATTAATTCCATCATAACCTTTTTCATAAGCTAGTTTGGTTAAAGCGGCGATTAAGCGGGCGCGATTTTCTTTTACGCTCAACAGTTCATGCAAAGCGTCCGCTTTCATCAAAGCCACGCTGGCTTGTACGGCTTTCCCGCGGTTTTTAACTTTAGCTAAGATTTTATCATACTGGTCGTCATATTCGTAAAACAAATCTCCCTGAGCATTTGTCTCCAGCCAGCGAAAAGCCACGGTGGTGCATAAATTAAGGCAACGCTCCAATTCGTCTGAAGGCGAGCGGTAATAATAGGCAAACACTTCTCTGCTGTCACCGTAAACAGAGGCCTGGCTTCCCAGTACGTTATCTTCGGCATCAGCTGACGTTCCTTGTCCAGCCTCATTTAAACGGTCTTCTTCTTCGTTTTTTTGTTCGTTATCCGGAGCGGGCAGAATTATACTTATAAATTTAGCGGAAGGCTCCCAATTTACAACAGCGTTTAAATGCTCCGCCAAAAAACGCAAAGGGATATAAATCCTATCCTGATATATAACCGGGGCCGTATCTAAATAAAATGATTTCTGGTCTACTCTCACAACCGGATTATCAATAAAGAACTCAAAATATTTACCCTGGCACTCTACCGCCGCTTTCCGCAGTGCTTCGTCCCAGAAAATTTGCCCTTTTAAAAACTCGTCCTCTATTACGAAACGCAAAGGAACTAGGGTACGGTCAGTATATATCAGAGCCGGCGGATCAATGTTTTTGATTTTATCATTAATAGTTAAATTGTATATGTAAGTTTCCGGTTCGCCCGCCTGAACCTGCGGACTGCTTATCAGGAACGAAGCGCTGATAAAAAACAGCGCGCTTAAAATCCAATACTTAAAAACTTTTATACTCATAAAAAAACCTTTCATAAACATTCAGAATTTACACATAAACTTTTATCAGCCGTTATTTTTATGTAATTCTTGTTTGTCCGCTGATTATCCTTGATGTAAATAATAACATAATGCCAATAAAATGTTTACAGCCAGAACATTGACAACTTTCAACGGAAAATTAAAAATCCAGCGCTGAATGAATCCGCTTCCGTTTTTATCCGGCTGCCTGTAAAGCGTAATTCTCCCGCTGAATGCGCCGGACTCATTTTTTAAAGTATACCATAAAACAGGTTAAATAAAGTAAGCGTTCCAGGCGGTTCGGGATAAACGGGTTAAAATTTTTTTAATTTAATAAAGTTCTATTTATCACACGCAAATCGTTAACAGGAATATGAAGCGTATGTTCTTTATCTACTACGGCCAAAACCACTATTTCTTCGCCTATTTGTTCGTCTTTATAAAAATCCACCACGCAAACCGTTATGGAACACCCAGCTATATTGACTGAAAAAAGCTCTCCTTTACGCATGTTATACCTCCACGATAAATTAAAAAACGCTTACCCGATAAATTATATTATTCGCGGCGGGTCTATAAAGTTCATAATAACCAAAATCATGAGGCCGCCGCTTCTGGTATTTTTCCGCCGTCAATACTTGAACGAGAGCAAATCTTTTTGAAAGTTGAATATATCCGCCAGAATATTAAAACTCTTGCTTGTTTTCACGGCGGAGAGAAGCAAAATGAAAATCAGCGGCAGCATCAACGAAATATTTCATCAGTCTGGACGAAACGGCGTCGCCCATGTACTCAGGATGCCATTGCACACCAATCCAAAAAGGATGGTTCTCATGTTCAATTGCCTCAATAATGCCATCTTCGGTTTGGGCTACCGCCCGTATGTTTTCTCCTAACCTGTTCACGGACTGATGGTGAAAGCTGTTAACCCGAACACTGGATTGACCGATGATTGCCTGCAATCTGCTGCCGGCTTTCAAAGCCACCTGATGGAAGCCATAAAAATAAGGGGCTTTTTGCTGATGGCAAAAACGGCTGTCAATATTTTGCAAAATACTGCCTCCGGCAGCTACATTCATGACCTGGCATCCCCGGCAAATTCCCAATACCGGAATTTTCCAGCATAAGCTGTGACGGGCTAACTGAATTTCAAAATGATCGCGCAGCGGCTCTATTTCCCCTAAATCCTTGCAAGGAGTTTCACCCCAATGACAGGGGTCGATGTCTCCGCCGCCGGAAAAAATTATCCCGTGGCATACAGCCAGCCATTCCGAAACTGAGCCCCATTCCGTCGCCGGCATCAAAACAGGCGTAACAGAAAAGTTTTTTAAAGCGTTTACATAAGCTTCCCTCAATGTATACTGGCTGTTTTCGCGGCTAAAGCCGGTTGTTATGCCAATGATTACTTTCATGTAAAATTCTCCTTCCCGTATGCTCTTTGTCCATAATTAAGGTTGTACACGAAAAAACAAGTCATTTTCTAAATGACTTGTTTTTTTGCGCTGTTCAGTTTTGTAAATAAAGCCCGGCTGTAATACTTTAATCTGTTCATTTTATGTATCCCGGATCGCCAAGCCCCATGCTTATAATCAAAGCCTGCTCTACCTGACGCATAATTTCACTGCCCAGAAGCGCTAATCTGTGCTTTAACCTGGATTTATCTATAGTTCTGACCTGTTCCGCCAAAATCACAGAATCTTTTTCCAAGCCATACTCCGCCGCCTTTATCTCAATATGAGTCGGCAGTTTCGCTTTGTTAATCTGCGAAGTTATCGCTAAAACAATAGTCGTCGGGCTATGCTGGTTACCGATGTCATTTTGAACCACTAAAACCGGACGCATTCCTCCTTGTTCTGAACCAATAACCGGATTTAGCTGAGCAAAATAAATCTCACCCCTTTTGATCATCAAAACTATCACTCCATGATTTTTTCTATAATTTCCCTATCGGCCTCATCCTCAATTTCCCGGAAATCATCGGCGATTTTTAAATTAACATCCGCCATTTCAGTATACCCTGTTTTCATTTGTTCTATGAACAGTTGCCTTTTATTTTCTTTAAAATAAAAGTCCAGCGCTTCTTCCACCAACTCACTGCGGGTATTCTGTTTTGACGCCGCTATACAGTCCAGTTCATTTAACAAATTTTCAGGTATTAAAATATTGATTCTTTTTGAGGTCGGCAAATCTGGCACCTCCATGGAATATTAGCTATTTGATCAATATAACTATTATATTCGGAAGTGTCCAAGCTGGCAAATCCAATAATTTCTTACAGAAATTTTAAAGTGGATTTACGGAAATTATTCTTGCCGTTTGTGCCGGCCTGCTGAGCCGTTTTTATTTTCTTTTAAATTGTACCCCATATGCGGCTTTTATAATCATCCGTATAAAAATATACGTTCAAACAGCCGCGCATTATTCAATCTTCAGCGTTAAATTTTACATTGTTAATGAATAAAAACCATGCTATGTCCGCAAACCAGCGAAGTAAAAGTTTAATCAGAACTGCTGCGAGAAAACAGCATAAATTTTGATTTTACTAAAGAATATGTTTTCTTTGTAAAATAATGCTGTAAAATAAAGTAACCTTACCATAATTGCCTGTAAATACGGCTAAGATAAACTCACGTTTTTACAGGGGGGCTTCTAATAATTGCCAAAAGGCTATATTAAAAATATAGCCTTTTTCCGTAATCCGCTTACTTCAAAATAAAGGTGGAACAATCAGTCTCCTGCTTGTCCGAAAGGGTATTATGCGGTTGTATCATGATTTCTGACGCTGTGCAGCACTGATCCGCGTTATAATAACACGTGTTTACTGCGCATTTTACACCGTCTAAGCTGTGATTTGATTTGGGTTCGTTATTTGTCATGAAGAATCCTCCTTTCCTTTTTCACTAATATTCTTTAAAAATTCAGCTTCTGTTATCCACATAAATAGAAACCAAATTAGTGCTCATAATACAATTTGCCCAAAAATATCCAATTGCATAATTAATTTTATGCTTGTTGATTGCCTGCCCTTTCAGGTATTATTACAATAGACTGAAACCATAGATTAAAATAAGCGAAAATGTTCAGAAAGGAAATGTATTTGCAGGATATTTATAACAGCTTACGCAAACCCGTTTTTGCGGTTAACGGCAAAATTTTCCGGCCGGTTTGGTTTTTTATCTTTTTTTTAATGATTGTAGCCGTGCTTAAACTGTATATTATCGGCTGGGATACGCCCGGAGCAAAATTAGGTATGTTGGCGTTTATGCTGCATGCGGTTTGCGATTCTTTGTGGATGAACATATTTTTTGAAAAGAAAAGACGTGATTTAGCGGTTTTGGACATTACCGGCTCTTTTGTTTTTCTGGCTTTGTCCGTTTTTTTGTTATTTAAGGTTGACCGGCTTGTGAGTTATCTATTAGTTCCCGGGCTGATTTGGCTGGGTTATTTGACAATATTATGCGTATCGATATGGCTTCTTAATAAAAATACCGCTTAGATTAAGTTTAGCTCCCGCACTTTTTATCATGTTTGTTCATATAATAAACAAATTATAATAAGGGAGCCTCCAATAACTGACGGTGTGCAGGCTTGGCCCGTATTTTGCGCGATTCATAGCCGGAAAACACAGCCATACCCCCACGAGGATAACATATGTTCGCTTACACCGCTCACGAATTAAGGAGACTGGCAGTATTGCGAGGCTTTTCGGCGAAGAAGCACGGTGAAAGGTGCGGCAGAGCTTATTTGAGGTTCCCATAAGGAATAGTGAGCATATATGAGGTCTCCGTCCGGTTTCAGCTGGGGGAAGCGTGAAGTTTCTTTTTATAATAATATCGCCATTGCGCATCCAAGTTTCCCGAAAAAACTATTGGCGGTTACCGCCAATAAAATAACCTCTCAATCCCTGAAAAAATCTGCCTTCATAAAAAACGATACTAAGCGGCGTCCGCAAAAGCGTAAAAATAATGCCGGCTTAAAACCCTCCGGTGGCAGCTCTTTTAATTATAAAACAGCGATTATTGGCATATTAGCCACCAAATTTCGGCACAATAGTTTCGGAATACAAGATGTTTATTTTCGCCAGCTTATAAATAATATTTACCAGTCAGGCGGTATCGGTTATGTTTTCACCGGACAGAATATCGACTGGAAACGCCGTCTGGTATACGGTTATTATCTGGAAGACGCCGGCATAAATTGGCTGGAGCGCTGGTTTCCCATGCCGGACGTATGTTATGACCGCAGTTTCCATGAGACTCCCCAAACGAGTATTAAAAATTTAGCTAAATTAATGCAAAAAAAAGGAATAAAGATATTCAATACCAGTATCGGCGATAAATTAAAGGTTTATAAAACATTGGCTTCATATCCGGATGTAGCCGAATATCAGCCTGATACGAGGCTTTTAAGATCAGGGGCCCTATTAAAATCCATGTTAAACAAATACCGTGAAGTCTACGTAAAACCGCTCAACGGCACCAAAGGCCGCGGAGTCTTTAAAGTAACTATGGAAAATGGAAATAACCAGTATCATTTGCGGCGCTCAGGCAGTTCCCAATCAGTTTTCCGCAATGATATTGCGCAGATTTGGTCTGCGATTTACCGCAAGCATACTGTAAAAATGCTGGTTCAAGCCGGTATTAAAAATCCGGGCTTAGGCGAACATTTTGATTTACGGGTTTTGGTCCAGAAAGACGCGCGCAATCAATGGCATATAACCGCTAAAGCTGCGCGTTTAGGGTGCGGAGGCAGTGTGACGACCAATATTCACACTGGAGGCGTAGTCAAGGAATTGGATGCAATTTTGCGCGAAAGAGGCTTAACCAGCAAGGAGATCAACGTTATCAATAAAAATATAATATGGTTAACGCTAAGAATTGCGGAAATACTGGATCATTCGTCCGTAGCCATCGGAGAACTGGGGCTGGATTTTATTATTGACGAATACCTAAAAGTTTGGTTTATTGAAGCTAACCGCAAACCAGGACGGCAAATTCTGGATATTATGGGAGCAGAAGCAAAGAATACCTCTTTTATGAGACCCGTTGAATACGCCTTATATTTGTCGGGAAAACCGTATGGGCCTGAGCGCAGCGCGCCTGCAGTTTTAACGCATTCAGCGCCGGATTAAACTTACCATTGAACCAGCCCCGCCGCTCGTCTCCGCGTCTGCGGAGGCGGAATTTCCCGGCCGAATATTAATTATAATTATTTGCTGTAAGTTATTATTGGTTTTCTTGTATAATTGATAACATAACGCCACGCGAAAGACAGCGTTGCGATAAATAATGGAAAAGGAGAATGGTAATGATTAAATCTGCATCAGGATTATTCGTTTTATTGATCGTTTTGCTGCTGGCAATGGGATGTGAAGCAAAAACGCAGGCACCGCCCGCTTCACCGTCTGATACCCTTTCGCCGCCATCTAACCTTGAACAAGAACCAACAGCTTCAGAAGATAATACCACCCCTGCATCTGAATTTCAGGATCCGGCATTGCTGGAACTCAGGACAGGTTATTATGTGGGCTTAATTGACAGCAACTCCGTGGAAATTGAGGTCGACGGCTATCCTAAACCTACGGCGGCCCGGGCTTTCCAACTCAGCGATGATTTGAAAGAAAATTGGGATTCCCTGGATTTTCAGGAAGGCGACAAGGTTACTATAACATTTGACAATACTACCCAGCCGGCGACTTTAACAGAAATAATTAAATAAACGGCTGCTTAAAAAACAAATGTGCCATCAAAAAAACCTTACTCATCTGTAAACGGGTAAGGTTTTTCAGCATAATTTTCACAGCGTTTGTTAAATGGACAGTTCCAATACTTCAGCCACCGCGGTCCAGTCTTCGCGTAAAGCTTCCGTCCCCATTAAAGTCCCTATATGTCCACCATTGGTAAGTATCTCCACTATATCTTCTTCCGGAGTGCTTATAAAATTCTTCAGCGCGAAAGCCTGTCCCGGCGGGGTGATATGGTCTTTAGTTCCGGCCAGTATAATAACCGGACAATTTATATTTTTCAAATCAACCGGCCGCCCGTCAATGACCCACGCGCCGGGCTGAGTCAGTTTATTATCTATGAAAATATTTTTAATAACCTCCAGATAGAATTTACCGGGCAAAAACTGTGTATAATCATACCATCCCTCAAAAAAGATAAATCTTCTGAGTCCGTCCTGGTCATTGTTTTTAATCAAATTCCACAGTTTAAAATATTTATGTACATAGTGTTCTTCCGCCTGCATACTTTTGAATCCTAAAAGAATAAAAAGACCGTTCATACGTCCGTTACCCAGCGCCACCATCATTTCGTACAATTCAACCGGAGACTCCTGCGCCATTCTGACAATTTCAGAAGGGGCGGCGTTGACGTCTATAGGCGCGGCGGCCGTAACTAAGCTGGCTATTTTTTCCTGGTAAAACGAAGTGTAAATAGCCGCCTGCCAGCCGCCCTGACATTGTCCCATTATGTGAATTTTATAAAATCCGCTGCGTTCACGTATCGCATCCACAGCTTCGTTGGTCAGACGGATATAATCGGCTACGCTTAATTCCTTATACTCAGGGCTGGCCGACAGCCAATGACAAGTATAGGCGTCATACCCATATCTTTGAAATACTCTCATTAAGCTTTGGGCAGCCGAATAATCGGCCAGATTAGAATGATGCCCCGCTTGGGGAGGAAGCACCAATATCGGTCTTTTTCTGGGATCTCTGCGCGGGGAAGGGAAAAATCTTAATTTTAAGGTCTGATTTTCATAAACTACCTCGTTTTCCGTTGCCCAACTGGGAGCAGCCTCTTCGATTTCGTTAAGCACATCAAAAAATTTGTGGGCTTTTTCTAAATTTTTCCAATAAGGGGAAAACATTTCCCGGAAATTATAAAACCCTTCTATAAAAAAGTTCTGATAATCTTTATAAATATCTAAAGAACCTCTATACCAGTTTTCCATATCCTTGCTGTCAAACATAAAATCAGATTCCTCCCTTAAGATCGTTATTTTCTTTTTCAATGTACCCCTGCTTCATGATGTCCTCGTATATTTCCTGAGTTAACAGTTTATATTTACTTTCCTCAGTATTATAATAATAAATTTTATCGTTTATTATACTAGGAGAGTAAGAGTCTTTTTTATAAGTACTGAGCATATCCAGCAAAATCTTTTCTCTAGGTAATTTTTCCACTATCCTGATAAAAACCGGCTGGGCGTGTCCGGGTATTTTTCTATTTATATAATCAACAAAATTGCCCCAATTCAGTTTTTCATTTTCCAGTAATTTTATGGCCGCCATACCGCAACGCCCCTCATGGCCTGGTATTTTCACACTGTATACGCACACGTCTTCAATAGGCCCCATAAATCTTGATAATACGTCTTCAACCAATTGTATTGAAACAGTCTTGCCTTTCCATCTGTAAGCCTGCCCTAAACGGTCAATAAAAGATATTTCATCGTCTTCGTGCAGCCTAACCAAATCGTAGGTATTCAGATGGGAATCCCCCTGAACCAGGGCGTTGTTGACCAATTTTAATTGACTGGCTTCCGGGTCGCCAACATAACCGGTAAAAGTGTTATATTCATTGATCGCGCACAGCAAAACACCATTTTCGCCTACTTTGCAAGGAATAACCCTTCCTTCCTCATTTCTGAAGACATTGCCGCTGTCCAGGTCGCAGCGTACAACTTCCCCCTGACGAATGCCTCCTAAATTCAAAGTCCCGCAAATACCAGGATGCTCAAGATAATTTATAAAAAATCCAACATTTTCAGCTGTTCCATAAATTTCAATAATGTGTTCAACGCCGAAACGCTCCCGGAACGGTTCCTGCAATTCTTTGGTTATGCCGTTACAGATCGCGACTTCCAAAGAATTATCTTTATCATGGGTGCTGGGAGGTTTGCTGAACAGATAACGGTACAATTCCCCGACACCTACAAAATAGTCCGCTTTATAGCGGTTAACATCTTCCCAGAACTGCTCGACCGAAAACTTTTCTTTTAAGACCATCGTACTGCCGCTGGCTATCATACTGGCTAAACATACGTTCAGCCCGGCGTTTAAGTACAACGGCAGACACGTATATTGTATGCGGTCAGCGTTCATATGGCAAAAGAGGCAGGATTGGTGCCCCACCAGTAATGTGCGTTTATGCTGTATAGGCACAGCTTTGCGCGGTCCATAATTGCCGGAAGTATATATATAGGCCAGAACATCTTCACTATTTATATCTTTGGTGGAAGAGGGGTTCTGATCGCTGGCTTCCGCCACCAGCGGATTTAACCACTCTTTTTTGTAAGCTGTATCTCGCGGCTTATCGTCGCTAACCAAAAAAACCCTGCTGGGGGCGTGTAATCTCACAATTCCGGTAATGCTGTCATAAAACTCTGTAAACTTATGTCCGATAATAATAGCTTTGGCTTCGACGATGTTAATACCCTGAGCCAGCACGGCGCCTTTTAATTCAAAATTAATTAAAGCGACGGCAACGCCTATTTTGCTCAAGCCTAACAGGATAAAAAGGAATTCAGGGCAGTTAGGCATCATCAAGGCTACAACATCACCTTTAACAAAACCTTGCTCTGAAAAATAGTTGGCATAGCGGTTCGCCCTGCGGTTAAAATCATCATAGGTATGTTCCTGGCCTGAAAAAATAACGGCAGGATGCTGGGGGCGCTCTTTAGCTTGATTTTCCAGCGCCAACCCTGTGGAATATTGATGGGGTAAGCGCAAATCTTGTACTTTTTTTAAATGATAATTCAGGATTTCTTCTTTTTGCATATCAACATCTCGATTCTTCAAAATTTTTAAATTACGTATTAAATTTACGCATATAAACGCTCAAAGTAAATTCCGGGCTCAAAAGTATCCGGTGTTTTGCGCCCTCAGTTGAAGATTTCGCGCACAAATAGAATTTCTATAGTTTATTATCGGTAATCAAGCCTTTTTTCTATACCACTTTAAAATGACTTTTATAACACAGAGGTATTATTTTTCTCAAATATATGCGGCAGGCAAACAATTAGTATATTTACTTTTATACACTTTATTTGTTAATTTGTGAACCCTAAAATTAAAAATACTCGCGTAGTCTTTGATATATCCGTGTAATATTGAGCCAAACATTGAACAGGCACCTAACCGCGGCCTTACATTTTCCGCCTGAAAATAAAGGGGACTTTCGGCTTTATTACAACCGGCGGAAAAACTTGAATATTAAGATGGCTAAATATTATATATGGTTCATGATATAATTTATATACTACAAAATTAAGATATGCGAAAATTAATGACAGTACAGTTAGCGGGAGCGTAAAAATTTTGTTGAATTTATGAATTTAAGCTGTGAGTTTAGGAGGGGCAGTGCAGGATTCTTTAATTGTCAAAAACCGGATTAATATTCTCGGCTGTTATATAGATAAGGTAAATATGGAGCAAGCTCTGGATACTGTCGAAAAATTGGTGCAAAATAAGCAGCCCGCGCCTGTTGTGACTGTAAACGCTGAAATAATATACAGAGCCTATAAAGATCAAACTTTGCGCCGGATTATTAATCAGGCGGCTTTAATTACTCCTGACGGGATTGGAGCGGTATGGGCCGGTAAAATATTGGGACATCCCTTCCCTGAACGAGTAACCGGAATAGATTTGCTGTATTCCGTTTGTGAGCGCGCCGTTGAGAAAAAATGGAAAGTTTTCCTATTAGGGGCGAATCCCGGTATAGCGGAAACGGCGGCCGAAAAAATAAGAGCGGATTTTACGGGAATAAATATTTGCGGGGTTCAGGACGGGTACTTTAAAGCGGAACAAACTCCCTGCATCATCGAACGGATTAATGATTTGCAGCCGGACATTGTGGCGGTAGGATTGGGTTCCCCTAAACAGGAATACTGGATTTCCCAATATAAAGACCAATTAAACGCTTCGGTATTTATTGGGCTTGGAGGAAGTTTCGACGTAATAGCCGGAGTAAAAAAACGGGCTCCGGCCTGGATAATAAAACTCAATTTAGAATGGCTGTATCGTTTAATAAAAGAACCCAGCCGTTTCAAAAGGCAGCTGGCTTTGCCTTTATTTGTCTGGACGGTATTTAAATACAGATTTTGGCATAAAACCAACGGCTAATATTTTAAATTTAAGGAGGGATAAAGCGTGCAGCAGGGTAAGAAGATATTTGCTTTAGACATCGGCACCAGAAAAATTGTCGGATTGGTAATGGAGAAAACTACGGACGGATACGCGGTTTTGGGCAGTGAGATGATCGAACATAAAACAAGAGCCATGCTGGACGGACAAATCCACGATGTGGAAGCAATAGCCCGAACGATAAAAACTATAAAAAACTCTTTGGAAAAGCAACTGCATATGAAATTAGAGATGGCGGCGGTAGCGGCAGCCGGACGGGCTTTGAAAACTTCAGAAGGAATGGTAAAAAAAAGAAGGAACTCTTTGGTCGAGATCGAAACGCAGGAAATAAGAGCTTTGGAAATAGAAGCCGTACAGGACGCTCAATTTAAGTTAGCTTCGGAAGAAAAACACATTAACGATAAAAACCATTATATATGCGCCGGATACAGCGTAGTTTACTATGCTTTGGAAGGGCAAAAAATGTCCAATTTAACCGGGCACGTTGGTATGGACGCGGAAGTTAAAATCCTGGCGACCTTTTTGCCCAGGGTAGTGGTGGACAGTCTTTTTTCAGCTCTGAAAAAGTCCGGATTAAAAGTTTACAGCATGACCCTGGAACCTATTGCCGCTATATCGGTAGCGATACCTGATACCATGCGTTTACTGAATCTGGTTTTGGTGGACATCGGCGCCGGAACTTCAGATATCGCCATCGTAAAAGAAAACAACGTTTTTGCTTACGCCATGGTTCCGTGCGGCGGCGATAAGCTGACTGAGGCTATCTCCGCACGATATTTACTGGATTTCAATCAGGCGGAACAGGTTAAAAAGAACGCTTCAGGTTTAAATGAAGTACAGGCCACGGATATATTGGGCAACAAGTTAAAAATCAAAACTGAAGAGTTAAAGGAAGTATTAAAACCGGACTTGATAGCTTTAATAAACAATGTGGCGGAGCAGATTCTGAATCTTAATAAAAAAGCTCCTGACGCGGTCATCTGTGTGGGCGGAGGCAGTTTAACCCCGGATTTGACAAAAATATTGGCGGATAAGCTCCAATTGGGCGCTAATCGGGTGGGAACCAAGGAAGCCGACAGTCTTAACGGGATAAAGTTTTCAGCGGATTATCTTAGCGGACCGCAGGGAATTACCCCTTTAGGCATCGCCTACAATTCTTTTACCGTACCGCCGCTGCCTTTCATCAGAGTTTCAGTTAACAAAAGAGAAATAACTTTATGGAACGCGGGAACTTTAAACGTCGGTTTGGCGCTCTTAAATTCCGGGATCGCGTTGAGCAGTTTATACGGCAAACCGGGATTGGGAAAAACGTTCACTTTAAACGGACAGATAAAAGTGTTTAAAGGCGGATTAGGAGAAGCGCCCGTTATTAAAGTAAACAATAAAAAAGCCGATTTGGAAACCATCGTCAAAGATAAAGATAAAATAGAATTTATACAAGGACAAAACGGGAACGAACCTTTGGTAAAACTGTCCGATTTCTTGAATTTTGATAAGCGTTATGTTTATGTAAACGGAGAAAAAACAGAACTCAAGCCGGTTATTTACATAAATGACCAGGAATACCGGGGGCCATTGGATACAATAATCGAAGACCGGGCTAAAATCTCATTCAGAGATATTGACAGTGTGGCTAACGTGCTGGCGCTGGCTAACGTTCCGGACGCCATGCTCAAACAGCAAAATTATCAATATACTTTAGAAGGACAGTCTTTTACTTTAGAATGGCGTCCTGTCAAAGTATTAGTTAACGGCCGGGAGGCTGAACTGAATCAAAGCGTAGAAGCCGGGGCACAGGTCGAATATTTTGTGGGTCAGCACGCGCCGCGGATTAAAGATATTTTAAAAGACTACGCGGGAAAAGATTTTTTCGTTCTGGTAAATGGCGAAGAAGTCGCGGTCAAAGCTCCCAGAGGGCAAATCCGCATGAATGATAAAGCGGTAACTGAAGAAGACGAATTGCTGCCGGGAGCGGCGATAAAAGTGGAACATTCAGAAAAGGAAGCCATATTAAGCGATATTTTCCAAAATCTGCATCTTGCCCCGAACCTGAAAGGTATCATAAAAATCAGAGTCAACGGGCAGGAAGCCGGCTTTACAACTCCTATCAACAACAATAGCAAAATTGAGCTCACTTGGGATTCGCTGGTAAAAGAATAAATATTTTAGTTTTATTTTTCGCGAAAATTCACAAAAATACCGCAAATTTCTTGACATTCAATAAACTGGAATGTATAATTTACTTAGAGCCTTAGAGCCTTAGAGCCTTAGAGCCTTAGAGCCTTAGAGCCTTAGAGCCTTAGAGCCTTAGAGCCTTAGAGCCTTAGAGCCTTA
>JAISWS010000118.1 GCA_031270725.1 Syntrophomonadaceae bacterium
AGCGACTATCTTGCTTTTGCCGGTCTTCTTTTCGGTTACAGAAATACTCTCGCGGACGCGGCGACGCTTAAAATCATAAACGTCTTCCCAGCGCAGGCGTAAAAGGTCGCTGATACGCAGGGCGGTATGGACGCTCAGAACGATGAGGCAGTGATTGCGCGTCTGCCCCTTTCGCAGGTAATATCCGGCCAGTTCCCGGATGTGGCGTTTATCACGGATTGGTTCTTTAACAGTCATAGTACAATAATCTCCTTTTAAAAAAATTCGCCAGTGTAACATAGTTTCTACAATGTTACATACCTTTATGCAACGGGGATTTTCAGGGAAAAGAAGAGCGCCGTTAAGCGCTGAGATGAAGGTGCGGGAAGTGTTGAAAGCAGCTAAAAACCCTTGTAAATAGAAAAAAATAACGCCAGTGTAACATAATAGAAAAAGTGTTACATAGAAAAATCGCGACAGGAAAGTGGTAATACGCGGAAAAGAAAAACACTGAGCTTTTTACTGGCGGCGGCCCCGCCCGTACAGCTGCCGTTACTGAGGAGCGCCCTGATACGGGTGGACGATGAGAGACCACAGCAAGCGGATTGATTGCCGCGGAAAACGGCGAGGGAACGGACACGGACTTATCGGACGGAGAAAAAGAGACGGAAGAGAGCGGCGCGGAGGACAAAGACGCTGACGACAGCGGCGGAGATGAAAACGGCGACGAAGATACAGCGGAGCCGGAGGAAAATGGTGAAGATATAATAGTGCCGGAGGAAGAAAGTGGCGAAGAAAGCAGTGGGGAAACAGAACCGGATGGCGATATACTGGCCGCCGAAGAAGAAGAGGAAGAGAAAGAAGAGGAGTAGCCGGAAGAAGAGCGGATGACCACGCCGTGATGCGGCACACAAAAACGGCGGCACGGTTTTTCTAAAATCACGCGGGAGATTTTTTAAGCGGGGCAAACGCCCGAAATTAGCTGAGAGCGGAGAGATGGGGTTGAAAGTGCCAGGAGGCAATCCGGAACAGTAGGGACAACCTATCGTCATCGCACTCTCGGGGGGGGAATAAACGGGAAACGTATTTGATTGCGGGCTGACGTTACGGCTGCCCGGAAAGGCTTTTCAGGAGGGCCGCTTAAACGGCACCACTTTTGTTAATTTTGCATATACTGAGTTAGCTGATTAAAAAAAAGTGGTGATAATGTTGGAAATATCCATGAAATTTACCGATTTAAAAAGTG
The DNA here is from genome assembly GCA_031270725.1 of Syntrophomonadaceae bacterium. GTDB lineage: Bacteria > Bacillota > Syntrophomonadia > Syntrophomonadales > Syntrophomonadaceae > JAISDD01. The sequence goes on from JAISWS010000118.1 coordinate 1,226, forward strand.
ACGGCTCCTCCGGCGCGGCGGCGGCTGTTAATCATGCCGCGTTCAATGTCGGAACGTTGTTGGAATTGGAAAAACTGATTGGTTTAAAGGAAGTGAAAAAAGCTATCGCTGAGGTTACGGCCTATACCCTGATGCAGAACCGGCGCACGCACATGCGGCTTAAAGCCAGTCCCAACGTATTGCATATGCTTTTTAAGGGCAACCCGGGAACCGGCAAAACCACAGTGGCAAGAAATCTGGGCAAAATTTTCAATGAAATAGGGTTACTCAGCAAAGGCCACCTGGTTGAAGTGGAACGGGCTGATCTGGTCGGGGAATATATAGGGCATACCGCGCAAAAAACCCGGGAGATGATTAAAAAATCATTAGGGGGAATAATGTTCGTGGATGAGGCTTATACTTTGTCTCAGGGCGGAGATAAGGATTTTGGGCCGGAAGCTATCGCGACCATTGTAAAGGCTTTGGAAGATTACCGCGATAATTTAATTGTAATACTGGCCGGATATTCCCGTGAAATGGAATATTTTATGAATTCAAACCCGGGTCTGCGTTCGCGCTTTCCGATACAGATTAATTTCAGTGACTACAGCGCTGATGAACTGTATAGTATCGCGTTGCGGCTTTATCAGGAAAGAGATTATGAGCTTACGGCCAAGTGCCGTTGGAAGCTGCGGCAAATGTTTAACGATTTTACTAAATGGCGTCATCCGCACAGCGGAAACGCGCGCTATGTGCGGAATCTGGTGGAAAAGTCAATCCGCTTGCAGGCTTTGCGCCTGGTAGACCGGCGTGATTTAAGCCGTAAAGAACTGATGGTGATTTCGGAATCAGACCTGCCGGGAACGGAAGAGGCTGACGCGCATTTGCTTTAACCTGGCCGCGATTTATTTACAATAAGCCTGGCAGGCGGAGAACGGTTATATTACAATATAATTCGTTAAAATACAAAGGAAAGCGGTGGAATGGTTGTTGGCTTTGGATATTATCAGGCAGGGCGAAGCTGAATTAAAAGGTATTTTTGACGATTTCGCGGAAACCGCCTACGCGAATCAGGAGAAAGTGCTGGAGACGTTCAAAAATTTCCGGGTACGGGAGGACCATTTTCAACCTTCTTCCGGGTATGGCTATGATGACGAGGGCCGGGAGGTATTGGAAAATATTTACGCTGAAGTTTTCGGAACCGAGGACGCATTGCTGCGTACGCAGATAGTTTCCGGCACTCACGCTATTTCAGCCTGCCTGTTCGCTTTATTAAAACCCGGGGATACTATGCTGGCGGTAAGCGGACGCCCTTACGACACCCTGGCGAACGTCATCGGGCTGGGGCTGGATAAAAGGGGGACTCTTACCGAAAAAGGGGTCAATTACCGGGAAATTTCTTTGCTGGAGGACGGAAGGCCCGACCTGGAAACTATCAGAACGGCGGTTAACGCTGATACCAGGCTGGTTTTTATCCAGCGCTCCCGCGGTTATCAATTGCGGCCGGCTTTGAGCATTTCCGCCATTCAAAAAATATGCGAAGCGGTGAAAGCAAAAAACCCTTCGGCCATTATAATGGCCGATAACTGCTACGGTGAGTTTACGTCGCTGCTGGAGCCGGCGCAGGTGGGAGTACATCTTACAGCCGGTTCGCTGATCAAAAACCCCGGCGGCGGTCTAGCGCCGAACGGAGGATATATAGCCGGGCCAAAGGATCTCATCGAGCAAATCGCGTGGCACCTGACCGCCCCGGGTCTGGGCAAAAAACTCGGCGCTACTTTGATAAACCGCCGTTATTTTTTTATGGGTCTTTTCACGGCTCCCCACGCGGTGCTGCAAAGCCTGATGGGAGCGGCGTTAACGGCTTGGGTGGCCGGACGGTATAATTACCGGGCTTTTCCTGAATGGGACGGGGAGCGCGGCGATATAGTGCAGGCGGTTCAGCTGAATACCGCCGAACAGGTGAGCGGATACTGCCGGACGGTGCAGGCCCATTCTCCTGTTGACAGTTATGTGACGCCGGAATTTGCCCCGATGCCCGGATATGACAGTAAAGTAATAATGGCGGCCGGTACTTTTATACAGGGTTCGTCGCTGGAGCTGTCCTGTGACGCGCCCCTGAGGAGCCCCTATTGCGTTTTTACGCAGGGAGGGCTTACTTATCAGCATTGCCGGTTGGTAGTAAAAAAAATAATTGAAAGCGGTATTTTTTAATTCCGCCCGGGCAGTTAATAACACTTATTTATAATTCCGCATATAATGAACCGTACAAATAATAATGAGTAGGTGTTGTAAATGGCTAATTGTTTTAACGGGCGCTGTTATGAGGATTGCTGCGGCCATCCGGAATATCCGCGCGGCGGTTGGAGAGACTGTTGTTATGATTATTGCGGATACCCCGGAGACAGGGGAAGATTATATGAAGATTGCTGTTCCGCGGGCGCTGTCAGGCCGCCGGTTACTTTAGTAAAAATCGGCAGAACGTCATATACCGCTAACCTGTTTTTCAACCACCGGTGGCGCGGGGATAACGATGACCGGAGAAGATTTGAGTTAACCGCTGACAGACTGTATGAAGCGGTCAAACTGTACGAGGCGGTAAAATGCCGCGAAGCCGCGGATGACTGCCGTTACCGGGACTGGCGGAGATATTGATTGGGTTTTGACGTTCAGGCCGGCAGTTAATTAAACAAAAAGCGGGGGGAATCTAACCGCAGTCAGGCATACCCCCGCTTTGTTGTGTTCATTTCCAGCCGTCAGCAACCGGAGTGTATTTTCTGAAAAAACGTATATTAATTAACAGAGGCCCCCTATTCAGAAAATCCGCGCCGGAAGTTTTTTGAGTATGATTTATATGTATTATATTTTTATGTATATAGGTGAAAAATTCTGCTATAATTATCTATCATTCGTTTTGATAAGGAGAATAAAATGTTGCGGGAAGTGATTGTAAATTTAAATAAAATGACCGTATATAATGATATTATGGATCATCCGCTGCTGCAAAAGGCTGTATATTTAATAAAACCGGACAAGCCTCTGGAAGTAAACGACAGAGAGGTGCTGGAAGCCAGACTCAGGCATGATATGATTGCCTGGCAGTATGAGAGGAAATTAAATGGGAAACCATGGAAAACACTTATAGCTTACCTGCTTTGGGAAAGTGAAAACGTATTCAGCCTGGCGGGGGAAAAAGGGCAGCGTCTGCCGGCCGCCATTCTGGAACTGGCTCAGCGGGATCTGAAAAATATATGGAATTTATTCCACCTGCACTGGCAGACAATCAGCCCGGAGCTGAATGATTTCATGAATCAGGAATTGATTTTCCCGGATTTTGAGCGGTCGTTTACCGCCCGCAAGCGCATAAAAGCGCTGAACGCTTTTAAAATCATCCTGAATTCGGACGCGGTAAGCGAAGTGGAGGATTTGATCGCCCAGGTTTACCGGCAGTACGGCTGCGGGCTCCTGGCTCAAAACTTTGCCTTTCACGGCGAAGAAGAGCTTATTCCCATTGAAAATCCCGGCGTTACCCCTTTGGACGCCCTGATCGGCTACAGCTACCAGAAAGAAGTGCTGCGCCGGAATACCCGGGCTTTCATTGAACGGAAACAGGGCAACCACATTCTCTTATTCGGGGAAAAAGGGACGGGGAAGTCTACTTCCGTAAAAGCCCTGCTGCATGAGTTTTCATCTTCCAGCCTGCGCATGATAGAGCTTAATCCTTTGCGAATATCCCATATGCGTTCTATCATAGACCGGATAAAAGGCCGCGGCTTTCTTTTTATCCTGTTCATCGACGACTTGTCTTTTGAAGACAACGACACTTCATATAAAGAATTGAAATCTTTCATGGAGGGAAATCTGGAGGCCGCCCCTGATAATCTGCTCATTTACGCTACTTCCAACCGGCGTAACATCGTAAAGGAAAACTGGGCGGACCGCGCTCCGGAACAAGGGGAAGTGCATGTGTCGGATACTTATCAGGAAAAACTGTCTTTAGCAGAGCGTTTCGGCATAACATTAGGATATTATTCTCCGGATCAGGAGCAGTATCTGGATATGGTCGAAAAACTGGCGGCAAGACATCATATCGGCATGGACAGGGAAACGCTGCGCGCTTTGGCGTTGCAGTGGGAAAAAAAATATCACGGACGTTCGGGGCGTGCCGCTCAGCAGTTCATAATTAATCTGTCCGCTGAAAAAGGCGGCTGAATTTTCCTCTTTCTTTCATCGTTAGTAATCTTTTAGGGAATACTAACGCAAAAAGGAGAAAAAACATCATGAATCTACCATCATTCACCATCACCGACGTAAAAATATCCGCCTGGCTGTCCCATCTCGCGCGTGAGGAACGCGCCGCCGCCACTATGGAAAAATACGCCCGCGGCCTGTGCGCATTTAAACATTGGCTGGACGGCGCTCCGGCGAGCAAAGAAAAAGCCGTCGCCTACAAACGGCAAATGGGCGAAACCCGTTCGCCTGCCAGCGTCAACGCACTCATCGCCGCCCTCAACGGTTTCTTCGCCTTCCAGGGCTGGGACATAAAAATAAAGTATCTGAAAATCCAGCGCCGCACTTTCCTGGAGCGGGAAAAAGAGCTTACGAAAGAGGAATACGAGCGTCTCCTGCTGGCGGCGGAACGGAACGAAAACCAACGCCTGAACCTGGCCATGCAAACTATATGCTCCACCGGCATACGGGTGTCCGAGCTGAAATCCGTCACCGTGGAAGCGGTAAAGGCGGGCGAGACATTTATCACCAACAAAGGCAAAACGCGGATAATCTTCATACCTAAAAAACTAAAGCCGTTATTGCTCGCCTACGCGAAAAAACGCGGAATCAATTCAGGCTGTATCTTCGTTACCAAAAGCGGCAAAGCCTTGGATCGGCGCAGCATCTGGGCGGACATGAAAAAACTGTGCGGGAGCGCCCAGGTCGCGCCGTCAAAAGTCTTTCCCCATAACCTGCGGCATTTGTTCGCCCGCGTATTTTACTCAGTGGAAAAAGACATCATGCGCCTGGCTGACCTGTTAGGCCATTCAGATGTAAAAACCACGCGTATTTACATCATGGAGAGCGGGGCTGAGCACAAAAGATTAGTCAATGCGTTGGGGTTGGCGGCCGGATAAAGACGGAATTGTATTTCTGTCATAATCTTTATTTTTGCTGAAGCAAAAAAGGAGATGGTCGTTCAATTTAGTGTCGCGTAACATCTAAAACCTTATAATACAGGACAACCTTTCCCTCCGTCAGACGAGACGGGCGAACGGGGCGGTCGCCCCTACTTCTCGCTTTTTAAAAAAGGCATGGCGAAGCAGCCAGCGGCAAAGCCGAAATCCGCTGGTTCTTTTGTCATGTAATAAATGTGTGACAATATGTATAAAACCGTGTTACGTAAAATGTTTGTAAACATTACCTTATTGCGTTATAATGTCGAATAAAGCGGAACATTATTTTTTACGATACCTTTACATGACAGAAATACAATTCCGTCGTTTAGTATGTCCCCAGGGCAGGTGTGAAGAGTTGGGGGAGGTGGACGTATGGCGACAAAACGGGCGGAATCCGCGGAGAGCGGATAATGCCGCAAATGTCTCCAATCCAAAAAAATCGGCGCCTCCGGAGAATAACGGCAAGATAAGGCTGCGGCGCGGACGCTCTTTGTCCGCGTCCAACAGTACGGAGTACGGAAAATAAAAGGAGGGATAGCAACTTGATACTGGTATGCAAGTCATGCGGTTTTTTGTTTGAGCGTACCGCACGGCCGGTAAACTGCCCGGATTGCGGAAAAACCCGGATAGAGTACGCGGACATCCATGAGAAAATCACGTATCTGAAACGCAAGGAGGAGGGTATAGGTCTGCCCAAAGAAAAACAATCCGTAAAACCCTCGCATCGGCGCTCGCATTTGTGATGACGCTTGCGCTCCTGCCGTCCTGTTCGGCCCTACAAAGACGGGGGGCTTATGACTTTGCGTTTGATTACGTTCCAATCAGTTTCTCTATCGTCTCAGCCGTCCAATAGCGGTTGGGGCGCATTCGTGTTCCCATGTCGTCTTTGATGAATAAGATTTCCGGTTGGGCGGTGTTATTGACTAGCCGAAATATGTCGCTAAGCACGAAGAAGTTTAGGGATATTTGCGAGAACCTGTGCGTACCGGCCACGGGTTTTGTCAGGCGGTACGCCATGCCTGCCCGATAGTTCGCGCCTCTTTACGCGAAGAGGAAAAAAACTTATGGAATCGCAATATTATTTACTGTCACCGGCGCGAAAATATCCGCCGTAATCAAAAGATAAACGCGCGGAATTACGCGCTTTCGCGGACGAACACGGCTATGGCGGTAAAATGGCGTTCTACCGTGACATCGGGCAAAACGGCGCGACGCGTGTTTTAACGCCGCCACACAGTCAGTAGGGCTGACAACAGCGGATGGATATAACAGGGCGTGTTCTACGAATAAAAACTTGCAATCTGACGCAAACGCGAATATAATATGAACACGGTTTGTATGGTTCCGGAAGACAATGGAGGGCTGGTCGTTGAAAGAGGATTTTGTGACAGTGCATGAGATAGCCGCGCGGTGGAGCATTTCCGTCAGGCAGGTACAGAAGCTTTGCATG